>JBIIDU010000142.1:0-6195 GCA_044238165.1 Ferruginibacter sp.
ATGTCGCGGTCGGCAACCGGAAAAAGCTGCTTGTCGAGTCCATGTCGCGAAGCTGGCAGGTAAGCGGAAAAAATTGCGTCATAACTTCCGTTGTTGTCAAAGTCGCCCGAATGAACACGGACCGGCTCCTGCCTATCAGCTTTGAAAAAACTGTTGAGGCCATGATTGCCCAGGGCATAATCGATATCGCCATCATTGTCGAAGTCGCCGCCGGCAATGCTGTTCCACCAGCCAAGCAGCGAATCGCCTGCTATGGATACCGGTGCAAACCGGCCGTTCCTGTTTTCGAACAATTGCGGCGCCATCCATTCGCCAACAACCAGAAGGTCCCAGTCGGCGTCATTGTCCGGATCGGTCCAGAGTGCGTCTGTAATCAACCCGCAGTTTTTCAGCGAGGGCGCAATGCTTTCTGTAACCGGTACAAATTTTATTTTTCCGTCGGCGAGGGTATTGCGGAGCAGGTAGCCGTTTTCGGGAAGCGGATAGCGCCCGGGATGAACGCGGCCACCGATGAACAGGTCGATGCGTCCGTCCTTATCAAAATCAGCGGCTTTCACACAACTTTTGCTGGCCAATACAGGCGGCAGGGCAGCGGAATCGAGCGTGAAATTACCCTTTCCATCGTTGACATAGAAATGGTCGCGGTAGGCCGGGCTGCCATCGGGCTGCTCATAACCGCCCGCAGCGATATAAATATCACGGTCGCCGTCGGCATCGGCATCAAAAAGGCAAATGCCCAAATTGTCGGACAAGTTGGGCCGGCTGTCGAGCACCGATTTTTTGAATTTTCCACCCGGCTGTTGCAGCATGACCGTAGCGGAACGGGGGTAGCCACCGCCAACAACCAGGTCATCGAGCCCGTCGCCGTTGAGGTCGCCGGCAGCCAACGCGGGTCCATAGCCCGACAATTTGTGGGGAAGCAGTTTCTGCACATTGAAATCGATGAAGTCGGCTTCCTCATGTACGAATTCAGTTCCTATATTATTGGTGATGTCGGTGAGCCAGTTGGATTCGGCCAGCAGCGGTTGAACATAAGAACTGGGTGCCGCCTGTACCGTTTCGGTGAGTTCATGCACCTTGCCGGCAATCAGGTTGATGTGCAGGGTGCTTCGGCCATCGGGCCATTCAACCACAACGGAATCTGCCTTTGTGGCTGCCCCGATTCCGAAATGCAGAAGTGTGTGCACCGAAGAAAGATATCCCCGGTAGGGTGTCAGTTCATGCACCTGCCGCATACCGCCGAAGTAAGCCTTCACCACGGCTCCGAAAGCATCGGGATTCTTCCCCGTTCCCGTTAATTTTAACTGCAGACTGTTATGATTCTTTCCCTTTGATTCATTGATTGTATTTTCCAGAAGCGTGGCGGGCATGTTGGTATTGTTCACCACCACATCCAGGTCGCCGTCGGCATCCAGGTCGGCATAAGCCATACCCGATGAGAAAGTGGGTGCGTCCCAGCCCCAGTCAATGGTTCTATCATCAAACCTGCAGTTGCCGCTGTTGCGGTAGATGTAGTTGCTGATTTTCACCTGCGGTACCTGGCGCAGAATCTCCATCTTGGAAGTTTTGGGTGCTGAATTCTTCCGATAGTTGATGAAATCGAGATCGGTTATATCGCCGGGGAACCCGTTCGAAATCATGAGATCGCGCCACCCGTCGTTGTCTGCATCGGCCAGCAGGGCCGCCCAACTCCAGTCGGTACGCGCAATGCCGGCATAATTTCCAACCTCCGAGAAAAACGGATCGCCGAGCGAATCGTTGCGCAGGATGCGACGCCCCTGGTTGATCTGCAGCGTATTGCGCACCACCTGAGGGTTGTATCCGAAATAGTCATAAGCCAGCCAGGTCTGGTAGTCGGTACTGTTCATCATCATCTTCAGACGGCGGTTGTCTTCCGGAGCCATATCCATTTCCGCCACATCCAGCAGGCCGTCATTGTTCACATCGGCAATATCGTTGCCCATGGCATTGAGGCTGCTGTGCTTGAAATAATTGTCGTATTGGTTGGAAAAAGTACCGTTGCGGTTGTTGATGTAAAGCAGGTTGGCGCTCAGATAATCGTTGCTCACATAAATATCTTTCCATCCATCGTTGTTGATATCGGCAATCTGCACGCCGAGCCCATAACCTTCCCAGGTGATGCCGGCTTTTTTGGAGATGTCGGTAAAAACAGCATGCCCCCTTGCACTGTCGAAGTCATTGCGCAGCAACTTGTCGGTATTGTACATGCTGCCATCGGTGCGGATGGGCCGGTATTCTCCGGGGAACTGTTCCGACAACTCGTTGACCAGCAGATAGACATCCAGGTCGCCATCGTTGTCGGCATCGAAAAAAGAGGCCATCTGGGTATGGCTGGTATCGTCGAGCCCGTATTCAGCGGCCATTTCGCGGAAAACGGGCACACCGTTCTTCGCAGCGCCGGGTTGGTTTACAAAAAGCTGGTTACGTCGGGCTTCCAGGGGGCGGTAAAAGGAATGGCAGACATATACATCGGGCCAGCCGTCGCTGTTGATGTCCACCACGCTCACGCCCCTGCCCCATCGTCCGGCGCCACCAATACCCGCCTGCTCCGAAACGTCCTCGAATTTCATTTTACCCCTATTGAGGTAAAGGCTGTTCTTCACCTGATTGCCGCTGAAAAAAATATCGGGCAGACCATCACGGTTGAAATCGCCAATGCCCACACCGGCACCGTTGTACAGGTATTGATAGTTGATGATGTTGAGCGACTCGTTTTCCTGTATTCGGTTGTTAAAATTGATACCGCTCGATGCAGCAGGCACTTCGCGGTATAATTTTTTTTTGCTTTCGCAGGAAGAAAGCAGCATGGAAAAAATCAGCGCAGAACCGGGAAGCAACAGACGTGCTGCTGCAAAAATACCGAGACTGGCCGTTGCCCGTAAATTTGAATGTGACAAGGACATGAAGTGGGTTTGATGTAAACCGAGTGAAAGTTAATCAAATCCACACGAAATGACGAAAGGCCCTTCCCCTGTTCTGCTCATTTCAGGTGGGAAGCGGCCCGGAAAGAAGGCGGCCGGAAAAAGTCGCCGGGATACCTTTTGAAGTATCGCCAGAGCATACTCAGGAATTCGGGGTAATCCTTCAGCAGGATGCCGCGGCTTTTCACCGCCATATAAAAGGATAGGCCAAAGCTTACGGCAAAGTTGAGAAAGCCGATGCAGCCCACACTTAAGAGGGTGTATACCACCTCCTTCCAGGGCAGCTGGTGACCGATGCCGAAAAATCCGATGGTTGCATTCGCCGCGGAAATGGTGATGTGGCGGATATCGAAGGGCAGGCCGAAAATCTTACCAAAGAAACCCGCCATCCCCAGAAAAAAACCCAGTGCGATGTTTCCGGCCAGGGCGCCAGAATTGTTTTCAACATAATTCACGATCCTGTTCTTACGCTTTTCAGTAAGGCGGCCAAAGGGCCCGGAAGCGAGGCGCAGGCGATCGCCGATTTTTCCATACACAACATAATTCTCCACAAAGCCGGCAACCAGTCCGCTTGCAAAAAGAAAAAAACCCGTGATGCAGGCATATAGAAGTGAGAGACTGTTGAAAATCTGCTGGTCGCGAATCAGCCCCATCGCTTTTTCGCCACCGGCCAGGCTTACCCCGGTCATTTTGGTATAAGCCCATGCGAGCATATAAGTGAGGGGAAATACAAGCAGCAGGTTTCCTGCGAAAGAGGCAATCTGCGTCCTGCTCACTTTGGCCACGGTTATGGCTAGGTTCCTCAGGTCGGGCTTGTCGCCCAGTCGCCGGGTATCCAGCGAGCTGGCCACGTTGTTGGCGGTGTACGCAGGTTGCTTTGTTGCCAGGGTGGAACCGGTTTCCTGAATAAGGATGAATCCCGTAGCATAGTTCACGCCGTACAAAAAGGACTGCCAGAAAGGGGCGAAGGTTAAATTCCCCAGTAGGTTTTTTATGATACCGATGAAGGAGATGATGATGCCCCCTCCTGCGGCGCTGCGCAACATACGCCAGTATTCTTTTCGGGTGGTGGTGATGAATTTTTCGCCGGTGCGGCCACTGTGTTCGGCGATTTGATAAGCCAGAAATCCCGTGTTTTCGCTGAAAAACTCACGCAGCGAGTTGCGGGTATTCTCATAGTGTACCACCCGGGTAAAATAATCCACAAAACGATACGTATCGAAACTTCCGTTCGCGTCCAGCACATCGAGCAGGATGAAGGCCCGGTCAATATGCTGACGGAGCCGGGTAAGCAGGTAGTTTTGTGCGAGGCTGGTTCCGTACTGCGCCCTTTGCTCCCTGATCCACCGGATACTCTGGTTGCAGTTGTGCAGGGCCTCTGCAATGTTCTCCACCAGCATATGCCGCCCGGCTGATGAGCCCGGTGACTGCAGTTCCTGAAGTAAAAGCGTAATCAGCCTGTTTTGCTCCAGAAAAGGGTAAACCGCATCGTCAAAGTTGTCGAAACGATGGGTGATTTCTTTTTCGATACCCAGACCGGCAATGCGGTGGCTGATCAGCTGCAGGGCGCGGGAGCATTGGGCCGTCAGCTGGGGGTTGGTCAGGCTGATCTGAATACCCAGCAGGTCAAAAAAGTTTTTCCATAGAGAAGGATCCACCGAACTTACCCAGATGAAATCCTTTTTCCGGTAAAAAACCCGGTTGACCACAAAAAGGAAGTTCCGGCGGGGCAGCGATTCCCGCAGCAATTTATGTTTCAACTTCCCGGTCAGCTCCTGTACGAAGCCCCTGCCACTGAGCATGCCGCTTTCCGTAAGTGCCTCCAGAATGCTGGTGCCGGCAAGCAACCGGAGCAGCGATTTGCGCACGGCAATACTGAGGCCCCGGTTGTTTCCCAATTCGAACAACATTGACTGGAAACGGAGTGTAGCCTGCTCCCTGTCGCGGTAATGGTCGGGGCGTACCGTATCAAAAAGCCGCACGAGCAGGTCAATCCCCCGCAGCGATGTGGCTATGGGCAGCACAACCGCGCTTTCCCCGGTTTTTTGCAGGGGCTTATTTTTGGGATCAAGTTTTCGCAACATGGCTCGATACTTCGGAAACCATAACAGTTACCGAGTAAAGACAATCATTATGCCCGGGAAGTTGCACCCAAGATGCCATTTATTTTGACAAGGTGGGATACCCCTGGCATGAGGGCTGAACGCCCCCGTAAGAGGCAGCAACAGAAAGGATACCTTATATTTGTGATACAAAAATCTGCTATGAATACTTCAACCGAAACAACAGTTCAGGAAAGTTATCTTACTGAAACCCTGCTGGATGATTTGTATTCCCTGATTATCTGGAACGATGATGTGAACACGTTCGACTGGGTGATTGAAACCCTGATGGAAGTCTGCAAACACAGCCAGGAACAGGCCGAGCAGTGCGCGATGCTGGTACATTATCAGGGAAAATACGCGGTGAAGCACGGCAGTTTCGAAGAACTCAAACCCCTCTGCGAAGCCATCACCGACCGGGGCATCAATGCTTCGGTGGAAGTGACCGCCTGAGTCCGAGTACTCCTTCGGGCAATGATGCACCCTGCCTAACCCATTTAAAAGTGCCCCTCCCTTCCATCAATTTTCCGCCGGTCAGCTCGGCATCTGAAGAAGGTTTACTCGCCATCGGCGGCGACCTGGCACCGGAGCGGATTCTGCATGCATACCGGAATGGGATATTCCCCTGGTATTCGGAGGATTCGCCGGTGTTGTGGTGGAGCCCGGACCCCCGCTGCGTTTTGTTTCCCGAAAAGCTGGCGATCAGCAGTAGCATGAAATCCATGCTGCGCAAAGGTGAAATGCGGTTTACGGTCAACAAGGCATTTGATGAAGTGATCCGCAATTGTCAAAATATATCCAGAAAGGGACAGGAGGGCACTTGGATCACAAAAGAAATAGTGGAAGCCTATACAAAGCTGCATGAATTGGGTGTGGCGCACAGTGCCGAAGTCTGGCACAAGGGAGAAATTGCAGGAGGGCTGTACGGCCTGAGAATCGGCAAAGTATTTTTCGGTGAGAGCATGTTCAGCAAAAAAAACAATGCCAGCAAATACGCATTCATCCGTTATGTGCACGAATTGCAGGCGCAGGGTGTTGCGTTGGTCGACTGCCAGGTGGAAACGGAACATCTCAAAAGCCTCGGAGCCACCTGCATCAGGCGGGAGCAGTTCATCGGATTGCTGAACGACTGGTGTGAAAAAAAAGTGAGA
>JBIIDU010000143.1:0-6133 GCA_044238165.1 Ferruginibacter sp.
TGATGATTCCTTAATGCAAACTTTATAAGATACGCATCCCGAACCGCAACCTCATTTCAGCGGAAACCACCACGCCTAATCAAATACAGAACGTGGCCCCATTCAGTGGTAGTGCCAGCATCAAGTTTCCGGCTCCGTAGAGAAATCTGCATAGGAGTGACCTTGTCAGACCCGAATCTAGAAATGCCTCGCCAGACATTCCTGTAAAGAATAACTGCTATTTTGATGGGACTGTTTTCCCCGCATCGGTACTGCAGAACCCACGTAGCAGATATCTTTCAACCTTCACAGCCCAAAATACCAGCGAAGCGGCAGACACAACCAGGAGCAACTCCTTTGGGCGAAGCGGCTTCAGTTGAAACAGCGTATTCAGGGAAGGGACATAAATGATCAGCGTCAGCAACAGGATACTTACGGAAACTGCCAGCAAAACAGAAAAATTGGCGGACCACCACCCTGCCGAAAAAAACCGGCCAACCGGACGGATTGCCAACACATGGAACAGCTGGCAGAGACATAGCAGAGCAAACACCATCGTTGTACCACGTATATTCCCGCTCTGATATGCCCGGGACTGCACCAGAAGGCTCAGCGTACCCATAAGGGCCCCCAGCCGCTGTCCGGCAACCGTTGTACTTAAGCCGGAAGGTCCGGTTTGCAGCAAACGGGCAACATCCTCAGGCGTCATCTGATACCAATGCATACTTCTTTTTTAACCCAATTGAAAAAGGAGAAACGAACCGACCGTTAATGCTAACAGAAATTACTGAAGCAGCATATGCCCAAAGTCAGCAAAGAGCATGATATCGGTTTTTAAAAGTATAAAAACTGGAAACAGGTTCAAGAAAATCGGTGTCCGGCAATTAATTATAACCCGCTTTGCTACATTTGTAGGACACAAGCTTAAATGAACAAGAACCAGACCCTGCATCTTAAACTGAACGGCTACGCTGTCATCCTGCTTTTGATAGTGAGTCTGATTCCACGAAAGGGCCTCTGTCAGCTTCCACCTATCCAGCTCGACCGCCCCGACCAGACCGAATGCCCTTTTATTGTTCCCAAAAACTATATTCAGCTGGAAACCGGATTCCTGATTCAAAAGCTGAATGACGGCTCCCGCTATTACACTTTTCCCTCCACCCTCTGGAAATATGGCGTCAACGACCGGTTCGAATTGCGGATGATCACAGAACTCGTTACACTGAAAAGCAATGGTGGTTCCCTTACAGGCCTGAATCCTATCACGCTGGGTTTCAAAGCCAACCTGCTGGCCGAGAAAGGCATCCTTCCACTCACCTCATTCATCGGGCATATCACCACCTCGAAATGGGGCAGTTCCGGACTGCATACATCTACCATCGCCCCTTCGTTCCGCTTCGTGATGCAGCATACCCTCAGCGAAAAAGTTTCGCTGTCCTACAACCTGGGTGCGAAATGGAACGGAGAAGATCCTGAGCCCATATACCTGTATACGCTCACCAGCGGCATATCGCTGACCGAAAAACTGGGCTGTTATATTGAACTTTTCGGATTCGCTCCCGAAAAGGAGATGGCCGAACACAGTGTCGACGCAGGATTCACCTGGCTGGTCAACAACGACCTGATGCTGGACATTTCCGCCTGCGCGGGCATCACCGATAACGCACCCCAAAACTATATTGCGCTGGGCATCTCGTATCGGTTCCCCATCAAAAAAACACTAAGATGACTGCAAAAGCAGTACGCCGATTTTCCGCACTGCTCACCGCCATCGTTTTTCTCGTATGCAGCGGATGTGCCACCCGGATGCCCCGGGAATCCGGCACTTTCCTCCCTTCCGACCTGGTAGAGATTGTGCGGCTCGACAGCAGCATCCGTCTGGATATCCGTTATGCCACAACCAACAATTTTACGAACCGAATCATCTACCCGAAAGCAGAAGCCTATCTGCAGCGGCCTGCCGCCGAGGCGTTGGCACATGCCCATCAGGCACTCAAACAGAAGGGCTACGGGCTGCTGGTTTTTGACGGCTATCGGCCCTGGCAGGTAACCAAACTTTTCTGGAAGATCACGCCAAAGAAAGACCGGGATTTTGTGGCCGATCCCCGAAAGGGTTCCAGGCACAACCGCGGCTGCGCAGTGGACCTCAGCCTCTACGACCTTCGCACCGGAATGGAAGTCAGTATGCCCGGAGCATATGATGAAGCGAGCGAACGATCCTATGCCGACTATTCGGGCGGAACGGCTGAACAAAGAAAGGCGCGGGATTTGCTGCGCACGACAATGGAAGCCAATGGATTCACCGTGCTACAAAACGAATGGTGGCATTTCGATTACCGCGACTGGCGTGGTTATCGGCTGCTGAATATTAGTTTTGATGAATTAATTGAATAGTTAACTTCTTTATTTTCAGGAACTTGAGAAAATAAAAAATAATTTTGGGCTATCATAATTTTTCTACATAAATTTGCTTTATTCGTAATCCCTGTTCCGACAAAAAGCCTCCAATAAACCTATCGGTTTATTCTCAATTTTATCCAATTCTTGACTAAAACCGCGTTTGACCGGCTCTTTGCCCTTCAAGCCTGCTTAAGTACTTAACTCCAAGTTCCTGAAAATCCGACCCGTGCATGTTTGACTTTGCACACTTCCAGTATAGCTCCTTCATGAAGAACGCTTGCATCCGCAACCCCAAAAGTTTAACACATGAAGACGAATCAAATGGAAACAATGCACTCGGCAAATGCAACAGCTTTTCCTGATGCTATTGGAGCAAAACTGAATTTTACAAGGGTCCTGTTTCTTTGTATCGGGCTCACCCTGCTCCAAATTTTCTTACCCACAACGATCCACGCGCAGAATACACTCGATCTTGCCGGATTGCCCGCATCGCAACCGGCAACTGCGGCCTACAGTATCCGGAAACTCAGCAGCAGCTATGCCGGATTTGCCATAGAAGTAAGAAGAAGCAGCGACAATACCACCCAGAATATCGGGTTTGACGCATCGGGAAATCTTGATCTGACAGCTTTGAACACATTTGTGGGCGGCAATTCCGGCTTCATCAAAACCTGGTACGATCAAAGCGGAAACAATACCAACGCAATCCAGAACACGAATGCAAACCAACCCAGAATCGTAAACAACGGCGTGCTTGAAACCAGCGGCACCAAACCTGCCCTTTGGTTCAGCGGATCTAACGGCCGGAACCTTTTTGCCAATCTTCCGAATACCAACTATCCTGTATCGATCAATTTCATAGCCAATACAAACGGTGCTTCTATCAAAGGAGCCTTTGTGAAATTCGGCAGTTCAACCAATGGTATCGGAGTAGGCATCGGGAATTCCGGGAGTAACTTCGATAACAACGGCTCGAGCGTCATTTTGCGGAAAGAAACCATTACATGGTGTCCGTCATCACCTAACGCAACCTATCCGACTTCGACATTCGTTTCCACTTCCATTCAGATGACCGGCACAAACGGATTAACCACCTCAGTGAACAGGACTAACGTTCCTCTCTCCAATGCGGCCTCAGCACCGGTTGGCACCAACATAACCGGCGGATTATTCATCGGAGGATATACTGCAGGAAGCAATAACAGATTTTATAACGGTGATGAGTCGGAAGTGATCATTTTCGCCGCTGCGATTTCTTCCGCCAACCAGAGCCTGCTGGAGTGCAACCAGATGGCTTATTATGGTATCAGCAACAATCTGACTTCCAGCTTTTGCTCAGGGGGCAGTTATTCATACACAGCTCCGACCGGCGTTACCTGTACCTGGAGCAGCCCCCTAATAAGCCCTGCCGGATCGATAACCGGCGCTACAGACGGCACCAATCTTTCTGCATTCAACCAGACGCTTACCAACACATCCACTGCAGACGCCACCGCAACCTATACGGTCACTCCCAGCTGCGGAGCTCCTTTCACCATCACCCTTACGGTAAAGGCCAAGCCCTCGCTGAGCAGCACTCTGACTCCTGCCGGAAGGTGCAGCAATGTTGCCAGCACCTACACCGCCACAAGTGCCACTACAGGAACTTCCTTCAGCTGGACAAGGGCTACCGTTGCCGGTATCAGCAATGCTGCGGGTAGCGGGGCAACCGGAACGATCACGGAAACACTGGTGAACACAACAACTGCTCCGGTGTCTATAAATTATATCATTAACCTTTCAGCCAATGGTTGCACCAACACGCAAACGGTACCTGTCACTATAAACCCAACCCCCGCACTTAGCAGCACCACATCACCTTCTGCCATTTGCAGCAATACGATTTTCAACTATACCCCCAGCAGCGCCACAGCCGGAGCCACATTCAACTGGAGCAGGGCTGCTGTAACCGGCATAAGCAATACCGCCGCAACCGGGACTAACAATCCCAATGAGACCCTTGTGAACACCACCGCCAATGCCATCAGTGTAACCTATGTTTACACCCTGAGTGCAAATGGTTGTACCAATCCGACAACTACTAATGTTTTCGTAAGCGTGAGGCCGACGCCCAAGTTAAGCAACCTCACTCCCGCAGCACGCTGCAGCAATGTATTCACAACCTACACCGCAACAAGCGCAACAACAGGTACCACCTTCTCCTGGACAAGGGCGGCCGTTACCGATATCAGCAATCCCGCAAACAGCGGCTCCGGAGCAGCCATCGCTGAAACCCTGGTCAACACCGGCACCGCTCCGGTTGTGGTGACTTATGCCATCACCCTTACCGCCAACTCTTGTTCCAACACCCAGAATGTGCCGGTGACCATCAATCCAAGCTCGGTATTGACTAGTTCGCTCACACCGCCTGCACGTTGCAGCAATGTATCCACCACTTATGCACCAACCAGCGCCACCACAGGTACCACGTACACCTGGAGCAGGGCCGCAATGGCAGGAATCAGTACTGCCGCAATTACGAATTCGACAGCAGCCATCACCGAGGCCCTTGTAAATACCACAACGGCTCCGATAACTGTCAACTACAGCATTACTCCCAGGGCCAATGGATGTAACGGAGCCGTACAAACGGTACCGGTTACCATCAATCCTACTCCGGTACTGAGCAGCAGCCTTATGCCAGCCGCCATTTGCAGCAACACTTCGTTCAGCTATACGCCCACAAGCGCAACAGCAGGAACCACCTTCAGCTGGATCAGGGCGGCAGTAGCCGGTATCAGCAACAGCGCTGCTACGGGAAGCGACAATCCAAACGAGATACTGGTCAATTCAACCACCAATGCAGTAAATGTCACTTATGTTTTCACCAGTTTAGCAAACGGGTGCAGCAACAATCAAAATGTGGTGGTGACTGTAAGACCAACGCCAACTGCTTCAATCAGCGGTACCACTACCGTTTGCATCGGCGGATCTGCACCGGTAGTAACTTTCACCAATCCGCAAAACATCGCCCTTACTGTGACCTACAATATCAACGGAGGGGCCAACAATACCATCAATGCAGGAGCCAATGCTTCAGCCAATGTAACCCGGTCCACCGCAACAGCAGGCAGCTATACTTACAACCTGGTGAATGCATATTACCAATCGGCCCCTGCCTGCAACAACATTATCTCGGGCTCAGCCACCATTGTTGTAGCACCCCTTTCAGCAGTAACACGGAGCTCGGCCGTGAATACCGACGACCAGATTACCTGTACCAATTCACCCATCACCAACATAACTTATGCCGTCACCGGCAGCGGCGCAGCTCCCGCAGTTTCAGGTCTTCCCTCCGGAATAACTGCCAGCTTCAATGCCGGCGTGCTCAGCATCAGCGGGTCGCCCACGGTTTCGGGAATCTTCAACTATACCATAACCACAGCAGGTCCTTGTGCAGCCGTTACCAGAAACGGCAAAATAACCGTATTGGGCGCAGTGACCGGAACAATGACCGCAACAGAAAACTCCGGCACCAGCCCCAACGACAACATCATCTGCAAGGGCGCTGCCGTTTTGTTTACCGCCACACCGGGCTACAATCTTTATCGCTTTTATCTGAACGGAACAATTGTGCAAAACGCCAGCCCCAGCAATACCTGGAGCAGCAGCACTCTCAACAACAATGATGTGGTCCGGGTGGAAGCCTTCAACTCGACCAGCTGCTCAGGTTTCTTCAATAACATCACCATCACTGCCAACGATCCTGCTGCAG
>JBIIDU010000016.1:0-19263 GCA_044238165.1 Ferruginibacter sp.
CGGCAATCTGTTGCGTATCGGCGGCGCCCTGCTGTTTGGCAATGTGAATAACGCGGTAATCAATACTGGAAACAATCTTGTAATCAGTTCGAATGCAAGCGGAACCGCCCGTGTGGGCGATCTCACCAACAACGGCGCCAACAGCGGCAACACCATCATTGGAAGAGTGACTGTGGAAAGGTATATTCCCGGATACAGGAGTTGGCGCCTGCTCAGCGTGCCTTTGAAAGCAGCCGGTGCGCAAACCATCAATGCGGCCTGGCAGGAAGGCGTAGTGAACCCCGACCTGAATTATGCGAACAACCTCAACCCCAATCCGGGCTATGGCGCACATATAAGCGGAAGCAGCAACACTCTCGGCTTCGATCCCACCGGCACGAATAATCCTTCGGTGAAGACTTACAATCCAACTACCGGAGCATGGACCGGCATTCCCAACACCAACAGCTTGAAGGTCTCGGACTCAACAGGCTATATGTTATTCGTTCGTGGTGACCGCAGCATACAGCTCAGCCTGAACGCCTCGGCGCCGGCTACGCCTACCATTCTCCGGGCGTCGGGAGAACTTAAAACCGGCACACAATCCATCAGCATTCCGGCTACTGCAGCGCCGTATGCGCTGGTGGGCAATCCCTTTGCTTCAGCCATCGACCTGCGCAAGCTGAACCGCACTGCGGGACTTAGCGACGGGTTCGCCATCTGGGATCCCAAACTCGGCGGATCCAGCAACGTGGGCGGTTACCAGTACATTACCCGTTCGGGTACAGACTATACCATCTTCCCCGGAGGCGGCAGCTTCGGTAGCGCCAACTCCGTGATGAATACCATTCAATCCGGTCAGGCATTCATGATCCAGCACACAGGAGCAGGAACCCTCACCATCGCCGAGTCGGCCAAAGATGCCGGCAGCAGCAATGCCATGTTCCGACCCACCACCGGCGAAGAACCCGGCCGTGTTTCAGTAATTCTTCATAAGCAGGAAAGCAATGGAAGTTTTGTAGTCACCGACGGCGCGCTTGCAGTATTCAGCAATGAACTTGACAACAACATCGATGTGAACGACTTCAGAAAAGCTGACAACATCGCTGAAAACCTGAGCCTGCTGCAGGACGGTACCGCACTTGCCATCAATAAACGTAAACCCGTCAACGGCAGCGATACCCTGCAATACCGTCTGAACAGGTTGAAGCTGAAGAACTACCGCTTCGAAATAGCGCTGAACAATCCGGAGCCCGGCACTCCCCAGGCCTTCCTGGAAGACAGTTATACGCAAAGCCAGACTCCGCTGAACATGAACGGCAGCACCAACTATGACTTTGTGGTAACAATGGACTCCGGAGCCTGGAATCCGCTGCGTTTCAAAATCGTGTTCAAGCCGATCAGCACCGTTCCCGTGAGCTTCACCACTGTTGCCGCCACACGGCAGCAAAACAATATCCAGGTGCACTGGGCAACGGCCGACGAGAACGGAATCGCCCGTTACCGCGTGGAGCGTTCTTCCAACGGCAGAAACTTCAACAGTATCGGCGAGGTGGTAGCCACCGGAAACGGCGCACGGACTGGACAATACCAGTTCACCGACCGCCAGCCGCTCAACGGCGACAACTTCTACCGCATCCGAAGCATCGGAACAGCAGGTGAAGAAAAGTTCAGCACGATTGTGAAAGTGACACCCGTTGCGAAAGCTTCCGGCATGAGCATCTATCCCAATCCCGTAACCGGCGGTGAAATCAACCTGATGTTGGACAACATGACACGCGGGGAATATACCGCTCGCATCATCAACGACCTCGGACAGGTGATTGCTATCCGGAAAATTGTTCATCAGTCGGAGTCATCCGCACAGCGTATAGACCTGGGCAACATGCTGAAAGCAGGAAACTACAGGCTTGAAGTGACCAACAACGAACAGAACAGCCGGACGGTCATCGGATTCATCAGCCAGCAATAAGCACAACCTTTTTAAACCGATGTAAAACCAAAGAAAAGAGGGCCGGCAAAAACCGGCCTTTCTTTTTTCAACCATATGACGTTATACCATGTTCATATGCATTGATGAAACGCTGCCAGAAAGCAGCAAATTTTGCGGAGCGCTAACCTGAGAATGCATTAAAAATTATACTTTTAAGCTTGCTCAGCAAATGACGTGTATGATTGAACAACCTTTTTCAGGAGATGCTCCATACCTCCGTTGCAGGCAAGGCAAACGAAACAGGTGTTGCGGAATTCCCTTTCGATTCCCTCTCTTTCTCCTGTTATTGGGCCTGACATTGTCCGGGTACGGCCAGTTGGGCACCTGGAACATTGTAAATGTGAAGGTGAAGATCGACGACCGCTGGAGCTATTTTGTAGAAGGCCAGATGCGAAGCCTGTCTTTTTACAGGAATATGAATTACTACGAGGTCAAAGGAATGGCTGCGTACAGCATCAATCCAAATTTTCAGGCGGGTGCCGGGTTGGGCAGTTACAATACGTTCCAGAACGAAGGCAATTTCACCAAACCCATGATCAACCAGGAGTTCCGTACCTGGCAGCAATTGATCCTGCGTCAGAATGCCGGCCGGCTGAAAATGGAACATCGCTACCGGGCCGAGCAACGGTTCACAAGTAGCGGTTACAGGAACAGATTCCGCTACCGCTTCAACCTAGCTTTACCGATCAACACCCGCGAAGTGACGACAGGCACTTTTTATCTGATGACCTGGGATGAGATTTTCCTGAACAACCGTACGCCGGTGTTCGAGCGGAACAGATTTTTTGCAGGATGCGGCTATGAACTGACCCCTACCACCGCATTCCAGGGCGGCTTCTTAAGCCAATTCGACTATACAACAGCCGCTTCTTCGGTAAGAAAATATCTCCAATTCTCAATGCTGTTCAGCCTGAACGCGAAAAAGGAAAAAAACTGGTTCAGACAGGGAGTTCCGGATTGACTTGTTGCAGCAGATGCACTGAAGCTTTCTCCGGGAATTAGTCCGGAATCGGGAATTCGCGCATGAATTGAACAGTGGCATCCATATCCTGCTTCAAGATCCGGTCGGCCTCATTGAAAGCGACCCTGCCCCGATACGCTTTTACAAGGGCGTCCAGTATGGGTGAAGTTTTTTCGGGATACCTGAACTCGAGGGCCTGTGCGGCGGTGAGGAGTTCGATAGCCAATACCGTTTCCACGTTATCGATTACACGCTTTGCCTTGGTGGCGGCATTTGCCCCCATGCTCACATGGTCTTCCTGGTTATTGCTCGAAGGAATGGAATCGACACTGGCGGGTGTGCAAAGCTGTTTGTTCTCGCTCACGATGCCTGCTGCGGTATACTGCGGAATCATGAAGCCCGAATGCAGGCCCGGATCTTTTACCAGGAAGAGCGGCAATCCATGCTGTCCGCTGATGAGCTGATAGGTTCTCCGCTCGGAGATGCTGGCCAGTTCACTCATGGCGATTGCCAGAAAATCGAGGGCCAGTGCAAGCGGCTGGCCGTGGAAATTCCCACCGCTGATGATCAGGTCGTCGTCGGGAAAAATATTCGGATTGTCTGTAACGGAATTCACTTCCGTCAAAAAAACATTGCTGACGTATGCATGCGCGTCCTTGCTGGCACCATGCACCTGCGGTATGCAGCGGAACGAATAAGGATCCTGCACCTGCTTTTTGGACTTCGCATAGAGCAGGCTCCCCGATAAAATATTCCTGAGCGCGGTTGCGGTTTTGACCTGGCCCGAATGCGGACGGGCATTATGAATACTTTGGTGGAAGGGTCCGGCAACACAACCGAACGCATCGCAGGACAAAGCCGCAATCATATCGGCCCATCGAATCAACCGCGTCGCTTTACAAATATTGTACAGACCGTATGCGCTCATGAACTGGGTTCCGTTGATCAGCGCCAGGCCTTCCTTGCTTTGGAGTTGGATCGGAGTCCAGTTCAGCCGGCGCAAACATTCATCTGCAGGCATCCGCTCTCCCTTCCAGACCAGTTCACCCAGTCCGATCAGGGGCAGGCAAAGATGGCTCAGGGGCGCCAGATCACCTGAAGCCCCCAGCGAACCCTGTGTATATACCACGGGGCAAATACCTTCGTTGTACAGGTCAACCAAGCGTTGCACTGTCTGAAGCTGCACCCCGGAATATCCGAAACAGAGCGAACGGATCTTGAGCAAGAGCATCAGTCTGACAATCGCTTCAGGCACTTCCTCCCCCATTCCGCAGGCATGCGATTTCAGCAAGTTGTTCTGCAGTTCCTGCAACTGGCCGGAATTGATGCGCACATCCTGTAGAAAGCCGAATCCCGTATTGATCCCATAGAACAGTTCATCGCTTCCGCTGACCTTCCGATCGAGATAATTGCGGCAGTCGCTGATACGGCTTTTCGCTTCCGGCGATAATTCAATCGGGCGATTGGCTGAAACCAGCAAGTCAAAAAATTCAAGCGAAGTACAATTTCCATCTATCGTGACCGGTTGTTGCGGCATATCCGAGTGTTGTGTCATGAGCCAAAAATAAGTATTAAAGGCGGGGATGCTTATCCCGATTCCTGATTCAGACGCGGTACAATCCGCGGATGACAACGCTCGCGGTAAAGCAACCGAAAACCGCAGGCATATAGGAAATGGTGCCAATGACCGATTTTTTGGGGAAGGCTTTTTCCGTCTCTATGATTTTTGACTGATCGACATCCTCCGCGGAAAAAACAACCTGTACACCCTCCCGGATGCCCAGCCGCCGCAGATACTTCCGAACATAGCGTGCCAGGTTGCAACGGTAGCTTTCGGAAATATCGGCTACGCGCACTTTGGTGGGATCGACCTTTCCCCCGGCGCCCAGCGAACTCACAATGGGCAGGCCCCGGTCGACACATGCTTTGATGAGCCATACTTTCGGGCTCAGGGTGTCGATACAATCCACCGCATAGTCGAAATTGCCCTTATCAATCAGCTCGAAAATCTGCTCGTCACGGATGAACGTATCCAATGCGGTCAGTTGAAGCAGGGGATTGATATCCATCAGCCTTTCGGCCAGTATGGCGCTCTTCGATTTTCCGGCCGTGCTGTGCAGGGCCACCACCTGGCGGTTGCAGTTGCTCAGGTCCACCACATCGCCATCCACGATGGTCATACGGCCCACCCCTGCACGGGCAATCATTTCGGCACAGATGCCACCAACACCGCCGAGGCCTACCACCAGTACATTCTTTTCCATCAGGCGCCGGATACTTTCGTCATCGAGCATAAGCTGTGTGCGGCTCATCCAGTAAGGAATCTCCATCATCGTTTGCTATAGTTTTTTCGGGTATTTGTTCCCGGGTAGAAAAGCATAAATTTATTGAATTATGCCAAACAAAACCCGAGGCACAATGATCCGGAAAAAGAAACTGCAGCAGTTGGAGCCTTCAAACAGGAAGCATATTTTTTTTAAAATTTCTCATCCGCTCTTGCTGATACTCTTTGCGGTGGCCGGCGCCCGATGTCAGAAAATCGAATTATTGAAAACCGGATGTACCGAAATCCTTCGCGGGCTGAGTGTGCCGACACCGGCCATAGTATGGGCATCGGGCACACACGGTACCGTTGGCCGGAGTGTCGACAGCGGGCGCACCTGGAAATGGACATCGATCAAGGGTTTTGAGAAAACCGATTTCCGCGACATTGAGGCATTCGATGAAACCAGCGCGCTGGTGATGGGCACGGGCGATCCGGCGCAAATTTTACGTACATCGGATGGTGGCGAAACCTGGAAGCTGGTCTTCAGCCTGTCGCGACCCGGCATTTTTCTGGATGCAATGGAATTCTGGAACGAACAAAGCGGCATCGCCGTGGGCGATCCGCTTAACGGAAAAATATTCATTATCCGCACATTTGACGGCGGCTTTCACTGGCAACCCCTACCGGAGCAGAACCTTCCTGTGGCAGACAGCGGCGAAGCGATGTTCGCCTCCAGCGGCACCAATGTGCGCAAAATGAACAAGCAGGAAGCCGTGTTTGTGACCGGCGGCAAGAAAAGCCGTTTTTTCATACGCAACTCCTCAACCTTATTACCCTTGGCGCAGGGAATTGAAAGTGCAGGGGCGAACTCGATTGCTGTGAAAGACGAAAAAAACATGGTCGTGGTAGGCGGAAATTATTTGAAGGCACTGGACACAACCGGCAACTGTGCCTACTCGACCGATGGGGGACTCCACTGGCAAAAACCTGTGAACCCACCGGGCGGATACCGGAGTTGTGTGGAGCACATCAAAAAGAAAACCTGGATTTGCACCGGCATCAGCGGCACCGATATCAGTATCGACAATGGAATGGACTGGCAACCGCTGTCGGGCGATGGCTTCCATGTGTGCCGGAAATCCAAGAAAGGGGAAGACGTATTCTTTGCAGGTTCCGGTGGAAAGATGGGAGTGCTGCGAAAAGAATGAAGCATCAGGCTACAGCCTTGTTCACCAGTGCGGCTGCTTCACTCAGCAGGATGGCACTTTTCACTTCCAGCCCGCTTTCATCAATCAGTTTTTTGGCAACATCGGCATTAGTGCCCTGCAGCCTGACAATGATGGGAATATGGATGGTGCCGATGGATTTGTATGCGTCGATGACTCCTTGTGCGACCCGGTCGCAACGCACGATGCCTCCAAAAATGTTGATCAAGATAGCTTTTACCTTCGGGTCTTTCAGGATAATCCGGAAACCCGCTTCCACGGTTTGAGCGTTGGCGGTTCCACCCACATCCAGAAAATTGGCCGGTTCGCCGCCGCTGAGTTTAATCATGTCCATGGTGGCCATGGCCAGTCCGGCGCCGTTCACCATACAACCGACGTTTCCGTCGAGCTTTACAAAGTTGAGGTTATGTTTACCGGCTTCCACTTCGGTGGGATCTTCTTCGCTGATGTCGCGCAGAGCGGCAATTTCCGGATGGCGAATAAGGGCATTGTCATCGATGTTCATCTTGCAATCCACCGCAATGATCTTCTCGTCGCTGGTTTTGAAGAGCGGATTGACTTCAAGCATGCTGCAGTCGAGCCCCAGGTAAGCATTGTACAGGTTGGTGACGAACTTCACACAGTTTTTGAGCGCCTCGCCGCTCAGGCCGAGGTTGAACGCGATTTTACGAGCCTGAAAAGCCTGTAAGGCCCCGCCGGGATGCACCCACTCGCGAAAGATTTTCTCAGGAGTGTCGTGCGCCACATCTTCAATATTCATACCGCCTTCGGTACTGTACATGATTACATTGCGGCCGGATGATCGATCCAGCAGAATGGACAGATAGAACTCTTTCACCGGATTCGGGCCATCATAATATACGTCCTGGGCTACCAGCACCTTGTTGACCAGCTTTCCTGAAGGTCCGGTTTGCAGGGTGACCAGGGTACCTCCCAATATGTTCGATGCGATGGTTTTTACCGCTTCGGCATTTTTTCCCACGGCCACACCGCGCTGCTCGGATCCCATAATGGTGCCCTTGCCTCTTCCCCCCGCATGAATCTGCGCTTTCACTACGGCGAACTTGCTGCTGTATTGGGTATGGATCTGCTTATAGGCTTCTTCCGCCTCGGTTGCAGTGTCGCAGGCAATACCTTCCTGCACCGGTACCTGGTATTTTTTCAGCAATTCCTTGGCCTGATATTCATGTAAATTCATGTGCTGGGATTTGCGGCGAAAATAAAGCAAATCACCCATACCTGAAAATGAAAACAAACCGTATCCAGGCCTGGCGATTCTTCCTATCGGATTAACCGAATGGCTGTAAAGAAGCCGGACGGTTCATCATCAAAAACAGGCGCGAACAAGCTAAAGCGTGTATTTTTGAGCCGGACCAGTTTGACAGACCCTAACCGAAAGCCAGTCATCCGTTCAAACATACCATGCAATGAATCTTATCGAAAAAATAAACGAGGCGGCCGCTTTCATCAAAAACCTTTCACCTGAACCCGTAAGGACAGGGATCATTCTCGGCAGCGGATTAGGCGGTTTCACGCGGGAAATCTCCATTGAAAAGGAAATCCCTTACCGGGACATTCCTCATTTTCCTGTCAGCACCGTAAAAGGCCATGAAGGCAAACTGGTCATAGGCACCATCGGCAACAAGCGGGTGATCGCCCAATCGGGGAGGTTCCATTGCTATGAAGGTTATTCCGCCCAGGAAATCGTATTTCCCGTGCGGGTCATGAAATACCTGGGTGCTGCGAACCTGCTGATCAGCAATGCCGCAGGTGCCATGAACAGCAGTTACCGCATAGGCGATCTGGTCATGATCAGGGACCATGTCAGCTTTTTTGTTCCCAACCCGCTGATCGGACCGAATCACGAGGAACTCGGCCCCCGGTTTCCGGACATGAGCGAACCCTACAGCAAAGCACTGATGGAAAAAGCCCGGAAAATCGCTGCGGAACAAAAAATTGAAATCAAGGAAGGGGTTTACTGCGCTGTTACCGGACCCACATTTGAAACCCGGGCCGAGTACCGGCTCTTGCTGGCCTGCGGCTGCGACGCTGTGGGTATGAGCACGGTACCGGAAGCCATCGCCGCCCGGCACATGGGCATGCAGGTATTTGCCATGAGCGTGATTTCGGACATCGGCATCATGGAAGTGGAAACCACCATCACCCATGAGGAGGTACTGGCCGCAGCAAAGGCGGCGGAACCTTTGTTGTCGGCCCTGTTCCGGGAACTGGCGGCCGGTAGCTGATTGAAGAGTAAAATCACTGTTTTGACATGCGGAATCGTCTTTTTTTACTGTTGCTGCTGTTCCCTTCCGTCATTGTTTTCGCGCAAAATGAAGGCGGCACATTTGACAACATCATGAGGAGCGGCCGGAACTTCGGCAATATGCCCGGAAGCAACCGCACCGACACCATCGCTTTCGAGCACCGCAATGACGCAAAAGATTCCTTCACCATCACCTACAAGGCCTACGACTCGCTGCGCAGCATACCGCTGGTGAGCCATGTCAACGATTTCTACAGTTATTTCCCGGTTCCTTACAGCCTGCAGTACATGGGCAATACCGGTTCGGCGGGTTATCTGTTGCGTTACCAGCCCATGAAAAGAGCCGGATGGGATGCGGGCTTCCATGCGTTCGACGCATATAAATTCACCCCGGAAAATACACGCTTCTTCAAAACCACCAAACCCTATACCCAACTCGGCTATCAGCTCGCCAGCGGAAAAGAGCAGGTCATCCAGGTACTGGTCACGCGCAACATCAAACCCAATTTCAACCTGGCCTTCGAATACCGGCTCATCAACGCACCCGGCTTTTTTGTGAACCAAAATACCAACCACAACAATTACCGGTTCTCGGGAAGCTATCAGGGCCGGCAGAAGCGCTATTCGGCCTATGGCATATTGGTGGGCAACGGCATCAACAGTTCGGAAAACGGAGGCATTGCGAACGATACGTTCCTGACCACCAGTTCGGCCGATTATTCCCGGCGCTTTACCATTCCCGTCAAACTCGGAGCCGCTCCGGCGTCCGACCCCAACCCGTTCCTTACGGCCGTAAACACCGGCAACAAATACAAGGATTTCACTTTTCTCTACCGGCATCAGTACGATATCGGAAAAAAAGACTCGCTGATCATCAACGACTCCACCACCGAGTATCTTTTCTACCCCCGCCTGCGCTTCCAGCATACCCTTGTGTACAACACGCAACGTTACCGATACCAGGATTTTGCTGTTCGCGACTCGATCTACCAAACCTGGTATGACACCACCCTCAGCAACGGCGATACCCTTATGGTGACGGACGAATGGAGAAAAATCAGCAACGACTTTTCCCTTGTACAGTTCCCCGACTCAAAAAATCTCAGCCAGTTTCTGCTTGCAGGTATCCGGCTTGAAAATATGCTGGGTACCTTCTCCTCCGGAAATGCGCGGCTGTACAACCTGATCGTTCACGGCGAATACCGCAACAAAACCCGGAACAAGAAATGGGACCTGCAGGCCCGGGCCCTCTTTTATCTGAACGGATTCAACAGCGGCGATTATGAAGGGCATGCCTCGCTCACGCGGCTGCTAGACGGGAAACTGGGCAGCATACGGCTCGCATTCAGCAACACCAACGCCAGCCCTTCGTATATGGTCAACAAAAATTCTTCGTTCAATTTCACCAAAAGCGGAGGTTTCAAAAAAGAGAACATCACCCGGCTGGAGGCGACCGCCATCAATCCTTTTTTCCAATTGACATTCAGCAATTACCTGATTGCGAACTACCTCTACTTCACCGACTATCGCAAACCGGCGCAATACGCACCGCTCATCAACCTGATCCAGGTATCGGCATCCAAAACATTCAGGCTGGGGAAATACTGGCGGTTGTTCAATGAGACGACCCTCCAGCAAGTGGACGGGGCTGCACCGCTCCGGCTGCCCTTACTGTTCACCCGGACGCGGATAGCCTATGAAGGGCAATTCTTCAGAAACCTGAATCTGAGCACCGGAATCGAATGCCGGTATTACACCCCTTACCGGTCACCGCATTATTCGCCATTGATGGGACAGTTTGTGGTGCAGGACAGCATCACCATGCGCAACCGTCCAGACCTCGCAGCCTTTATGCATTTCCGCATCCGTACGTTCACCGGTTTCCTGCGTGCGGAAAATCTGAACACGATAAGTTTCAGCAATGGATTCGGATTCACCAACAACAATATCGGCGCACCTCAGTATCTCTATCCCGGGCTCATGATCCGTTTCGGCATCCAGTGGCAGTTTGTGAACTGACACGGAAGTGAATTTTTCATTTAGCCCAAAAATTTTCACATATAATGCCGAAGTGATCGCTGTTTGACACCCATGAAATTGTTCAGGGCTAAAGCCCATTACACGTCCTGATGTCCAATCCCCGCCCTAAAGGGCAGAGTTATTTCGTAGGCTCTAACACTCCGGTATTTTCGAGTTTCCCGGGGATGGCTAGTCATAGTGGTGAATGGGTTATGTTTCGACATCATTTTTAGCAGCCGCTTTCCCGTTTGCATTGCATCGCCTCCAGCTAACTCCGGCCTTTAGGCCGGGGACTACAATAATCATATAAAAGAAAGGCTTTAGCCATGACCAATTTCACGTATCATGTCGTTGCGCTCATTGTTTGGCACTGCTGAATTGGGTCTGATGAGGTATCTTATCTGTATTACTTACCGCTGCTGATCAGATTGTAAGAATGGTCGATCATTTCCACCAGCTGTGGCTTCGTCAGCGTACCGTTGACGATGACCGTATTCCAATGTTTCTTGCTCATATGGTAGCCGGGCAAAACGGCGGCAGGATATTGTTCCCTTAATTCGATAGCCCGTTCAGGATTACACTTCACATTGAACCGCACCGGTTCGGTATCAAGGGGCAGCAACAAGAACATCCTGCCCGAGGTTTTGAACACAAGCACATCACCCCCAAAAGGGAAACCTTCCGTTACGGAAGGTTTCGCCAGAACATATTCTCTTAAAGATTCGATATCCATTGCCCGGAATTATCGCATGATGGTCACATCGCCCCGCACTTCCTGCACACGACCACTGAGCAGCTTGAAGCCGATTACATAGTAATAGGTACCGTCGGGCAGGCTCTGGCCGTTGTAGGTTCCTTTCCAGTCGTTGCGGTAGTTGCGCGACTCATATACTTTGGAGCCATAGCGGTTGAACACCTGAACGGTCACATTCTGCAGGCAATCGTACTGGTCATAAACCATCCAGTTGTCGTTGACACCGTCGCCGTTGGGCGTGAAGGCATTCTTGACCTTGATGCAGACGGGCAAGACAATCACGCGCATCTCATCAAATGCCGAGCAGCCGACTCCGTTCACCGCCGTAAGCCGGTAGGTGATGGTGGCATCAGGGCGAACAGACAACGGGCTCAGTGAATTCACATCACTGAGATAGGTTGCCGGCGACCAGATATAGCTGACCGTGCTGTTGCTCACCGACCCGGCAATATTGGCATTCTCGCCCTTGACAACCGTCACATCATTACCGGCGCTCACGGTAGGTGTGGGCGTTACGGTGACCAGTACGGTATCTTTCTGCGTACAGTTACCCAACTGCGCCAGTACAATATATTCCGTGGTGACCGTCGGCGATGCCAAAGGACTTGCAGCGGAAGGATTATCGAGCGACTGGGTCGGTATCCAGCTGAAAGTAGAGGCATTGCTCACCGTATTCAGGCGAACAGAAACATTATCACAAACAGCGGTATCGGGCCTGCTCCGGAGCGTGAGATTGTAGGTGAAGCCCACAGAGAGAGGTAAGTTGGCTAGACAGTTATTGGCATCCTTCACGGTTACCGTATAATTGCCTTCACCGGTGGTAAAGCCGCTGCCCGACTGGAAGTTGGTGCCGTCGATGCTGTAGGTGTAAGGAGCAATACCACCCCCCGCGTTCACAGTGATTTGTCCGTTGGGCAGTTCGCTACAGGTGGCGTTGTTCGAGCTGCCGGATGCCGTCAGCAATGATGGCTCGGTAATGGTCACGGTGCTGTCTTTCTCGCAGTTATTGGCATCTTTCACACGGACGCGGTAAGTGCCTGCGCCCACGTTGAAGGAATTACCGGACTGGTAGTTCGCCCCGTTATCGATTGAATAACTGAAGGGAGCCGTTCCGTTCGATGCGTTGACCACAATCGTTCCGTTAGTCTGGCCGTTGCAGCGTGGAGAAGTGGTTACCACATCGGTGGCAATCGGCTGGGGCTGTGTGAGCACAATCACCGAGTCCTTCACACAATTGTTGGCATCCTTGATGGAGATGGTGTAAGATCCTGCAGTCAGGATGAACTGGTTTCCGGACTGGAAGATGCCGCCTCCCGAAGAGTAGGTGTAAGGAGCCTGGCCATCGCTGGCGGTAACGGTGATGGTTCCGTCGCTACCTCCGTTGCAACGCACATTGGTTACAGCGAAAGCTCCGCTGATCGGAGCGGGCTGTGAAATGGTGATCAGCGAATCCTTCACACAGTTGTTGGCATCCTTGATGGATAGGGTATAAGTTCCTGCGGGCAGGGTGAACACATTACCGGACTGGAAGACGCCGCCTCCCGAAGAGTAGGTGTAAGGAGCCTGGCCATCGCTGGCGGTAACGGTTATTGTTCCGTCGCTACCGCCGTTGCAACGCACATTGGTTACGGCGAAAACGCCACGAATCGGAGCGGGCTGTGAAACGGTGATCAGCGAATCCTTGGAGCAATTGTTCTGGTCCTTCACCGTAACCCGGTAGGTACCTGCCCCAACCGTGAAACTGTTGCCGCTTTGGAACGTGCCGCCGTCGATGGCATATTGATAGGGAGCGGTGCCGCTTGTGGGTGTAACCGTAATGGTGCCATCCGTTCCACCATTGCAGCGCACATTGCTGGTGGCTACGGCAAGGGAAAGTCCGGTTCCGGTGCGGGAAACCCGGATGGTATCGGCACCTACAACCTCTTCATTCGGATTGTCGAACTTTGTGTAGAAGGACTTCACAATGTACACGGCATTCTGTTCATTCACCACGGGACATACATTATTGAAGTTGACACGGAAGTTGGTGGCATTGATGGAACTGGTGTCGCCTATGCCAATCTGGTTGCCCAGGGTGTCGAAAAGCAATACCCGACGAAACAAGGTAGGACCTGCCGATGGAACGAAACGCCACGTCTCATTCATATTGGGTAATCCCCAGGGAGCATCCGATGCCCTGCGACCCGGAGCCATGATGCCCTGAGTCCTGTCGAAGTTCTGCAGACCGATCATTGCACGGCCCTGATTCCATGTCGGGCAATTCTGCTTCTCATAAATGAACACTTCAATGATACCTGTTCCTTCATACAACACAATCTGGTGGGTATTGTTAATCGAATCATCGCAACCACCCGTGGTATAATACAACGGAATCTTATAATAGCTCACCACCCATTTGCGGTTGGGGGCGACACCCACCACATTGTACTTGATCTTGCGGTTGGGCGAGGTCGTGTAGAAAGGATTGATATCGTGATAAGGACCCATGATCAGTGCCCGGTCGTAAAGAGCACTCGGAAGATCCTGAGGTGTTCCGGTAGTTGCCGAGAGCGCTCCATTGTTGTTGAGAATGCTGTAATGGCTGAATGCCCCCGCTTCGGTTACATCAAACGCCACATAACCGTTGGTACTAACCACAACCTGATTGTAATCGTTCCCGTAGAAGGGGAAGGTAAAGGGCAGGGTAATCGCATCGGTATAGCGGTCGTCGGTATTCAGGTTGGTGGGTGCTCCCGGAATACCCGGGTTGATGTCCGGTCTGAAGCAACCAAACTGGCTGGTGGGGTTGATTTCGTAGTCGCTGGTAGACGAGTGAATGTTCGGTATGACGGTAGAAAGGCTGAAACAGCCGCTGGCGTTTCCGCAACCCAACGTGGTATCCTTTCCACAACTGAAATTGAACGTTATCGGTTGTGCGGCAGGCGTAGAAACACAGATATCGAAAGTGCCTGCATTGGCCGCTCCGCTATTGCTCCACATGCGTATCCATACATCAGATCCGGGGGGAAGGCCTCCCAGTGAAATAAAGGGCATTCCGGTACTGGCGCTGGAGTTGTCATCGCAGGCGATTTCTGTAAGTGTATTGCAGTCGAACCCGCTGTAAACCGCCATGGCACCATCGGCCATGGTTCCCTGACGGGTATTGATTTCGATGGCACCGCCCGGCGGAACGGTCACCTTGAACCATACATCAAAGCCGGCATAGGTACCGCAAGTCGGGTTGGCAACACCGGTGGTTCCGAATGAACTTTCATTGGTGAACGACTGGAAAACACAAGAGCTGTTCACCGGCAATATCGTAGCCGTGCAGGGTTCGTCGTTCGCCGGAGGCGGAGGCGGAATTTGCACACAGATATCAAATGTGCCGAGATTGGCGATTCCGTTTTTGCTCCATACACGAATCCACAAGTCGGAACCGGGGGCCTGTCCATTCAGCAGGATACGGGGCATATTGGTACTGCTGCTGCTGTTGTCGTCACAGGCGATTTCGGTAAGGGTGGTGCAGTCGAAACCAGTATATACGGACATGCCGCCATCGAGCATGGTACCCCTACGGGTATCTATTTTCAACGCACCTCCCGGAGGTACAACCACCTGGAACCACACGTCAAATCCGGCATAGGCGGCACAGGTGGGTGCGGAAACACCAGAACTTCCTGTAGCACTTGCATTGCTGAAGGTCTGGAAATTACATTCGGTTGACGCGGTGAGAACCGTTGGTGCGCAGGGTTCGTCGTTGGCCGGAGGTGGCGGAGGAATGGTTATACAGATACCGAAAATGCCGTTGTTGTTATTACCGGCTTCCCAAATCCGGATCCATACGGTACTTCCGGGAGTAAGCCCACCTGCGATGATGCGGGGCATGTTGCCATTCTCGCTGCTGTTGTCGTCGCAGGAAAGCAACGTGAGGTTGTCGCAGGTGCCGGTATAAACGGCCATACCACCGTCGAGCATTACGCTGTCGTCGGTATTGATATCAATAGCGCCTCCGGGAGGTACAATGGCCTGGAACCAGACATCGCCTCCGAGATAATTGGCGCAACCCGGTGCGGGTGCGGTGGCCGTAGCCGTTGCATTCACGTTGGTGAAATACTGGTAGGTGCATGACTGCTCGGCGGTGAGACTGATGGCATTGCAAGGATTGTCGTTGGTGGGAGGCGGAGGGGGAATCTTAACGCAAATGCCGAAGGTTCCTGGGTTATCATTGCCGTATTCCCAAACCCTTACCCAGAGCGTGCTTCCGGGCGTTATGCCGTTGACTTCGATCAGGGGCATCAAACCATTGGGACTGGAATCGTCGTTGCAGCTGATGAGGGTGAGGTTGTCGCAGGTACCGCTGTAAACCGCCATACCGCCATCGGTAATGACTCCGGTTTGGGTATCGAAAAGAAGCTGACCACCGGCCGGAACGGTTACCCGGAACCAGACATCGCCGCCCTGATAGTTGGCACAACCTGGAGCAGGAACACCTGTGGTGCCGCTGGCGTTTTCAGTAGTGAAAGTCTGATATACGCAGTCGTTGGCAGGAATCAGTTCAATGGCGTTACAGGGATCGTCGTTAGCGGGAGGCGGCGGCGGAATGCTTACACAGATGCCGAAGGTTCCGTTGTTGTTGTTGCCCGCTTCCCAAACCCGCACCCATAGGATGGTGCCGGGTGTCTGTCCATTAACAACAATCTTGGGCATGGTGCCGTTCGCACTGCTGTTATCATCACAACTCAACAGGGTAAGGTTGTCGCAGGTGCCGGTATAAACAGCCATACCGCCATCGGTCATTACGCCTTCATCGGTATCGATATAAAGAAGTCCACCTACGGGAACCACGACCTGGAACCATACATCACCCCCCAGGTAATTGGCGCAGCCGGGTGCCGGAACGCCCGTGGAACCGGTAGCGCTCTGGTTGGTAAAAGTTTGATACGTGCAGGTACTCTCCACATTCAACACCGTGGCATTGCAGGGATCGTCATTCGAGGGCGGAGGAGGGGGAAGCTGCACACAGATGCCGAACGTTCCATTGTTGTTGTTGCCATATTCCCAGAAGCGGACCCATACGGTACTTCCGGGTGTCAATCCGCTGGCTGTAATCTTTGGCATCAACCCGTTTGCGCTGGCGTCGTCATCGCAACTGATTAAGGTAAGGTTGTCGCAGGTGCCACTGTAGATGGCCATGCCTCCGTCCGTTATCACGTCCGTCTGAGAATCGAAAATGAGTTGTCCTCCAGCGGGAACGGTGACACGGAACCACACGTCTCCGCCCTGATAATTGGCGCAGCCGGGTGCCGGAACTCCGGTAGAACCGGTGGCGTCGGCATTGGAAAAAGTTTGGTAAGTGCAGGTTTCGGCCGGAATGAGTTCGATGGCATTGCAGGGGTCGTCGTTGGAGGGTGCCTGTGCGGAAAGGTTGCCGGCGGTCAGCAGGCAAGCGGCAAAAATGAACCACTTTCTGAACAAGTTTTGGCTCACCGTGCGATTCGTATATTTCCTGAACATGTGTATGGTTTAATCGATGATTGAGTTGGTTTGTATATTCCGGAGCTTATTTTTTGATTTCGAACCGGAGTCCTACCTCATGGGCGTTGTTACCTGTATTATAGTCGGAGAAAGGTGCTGAATAATAATCGTACGAGTAAGCAAAGCCAAGGCGTTCCTTGATTTTGAATCCGCACTGCAGGCTCCAGAACTGACGTAGCCTCCAGTTGATGCCCCACCAGATGATATCCTTGTAATCGACGCGGCAGCCGAAATCAAATTCCGTAGGCGCATTGGTGATAAGGCGAACCATGGCGTTCGGTGTGACATGGGTATGGCCGCCGGTGTTGATCACATAATTTGCGGTGGCAACATAATGACGGAAAAGCTTGGCCCTTTCGGTAGCGTTGGGCACGTCGTTGAAAGCCAGTTTGGACTGAATCAGCTGGCTCACTGCGGCGCCTGCGCTCAGTTTGCCATCGGTATAATAAACACCCGCGCCGGCATCTATCTTGAATTTGCTGGTGGCACCACCCAATACCAGGTCGTTGCCCAATGCATCAATGATTTTGGAGCGGTCAATCGCGTATTGCAGTCCACGGAGTTCCAGCCCGAGCCCCAAACGGCCCTTTTCACTGGTTTTTACATGGAATGAGTAGGCCAGCTGTATCCCTGTCCGGCTGGTCGGCCCTGTCTGGTCTCGGTATATATAGGAGGCAAGCCCGGTACTTTTCTTATCCCAGTAAGTATCTCCATACACCATGAAGGTGCGCGGATTACCGGGGAAAGCCGACCACATGCTCCGGTACGACATCCCGATGACCGGGTTCTTATTGAATCCGGCAGCTGCAGGATTATACATGGAATTGTGCTGCAACCACTGAGAAGTGAAATGCAGTTGCTGGGCACCCGCTCCGGAAAAGAAGCATGCCGTCAGCAGAAATAAGGATAATTTCCGCATAAGCTGGTTTTGGTATATCTAAAAAATAACAATTCGAAACTCTAAAGTAGCGAATTTGGGATAAAATCGAAAAATTACTACTGTCCTTTTTTAATATGAACGGAAGGGGGCACAGGAGTGGGAATTTGGCCTAATGTTGTCTGAACAGGTTTTTCGGATTACAGGTTTTGCAGGATTTTATTTACCAATCATGACCATCCCGGAATCCTGTGAATCGTGTTCAGACAAAAAATTTTGAACAGGATTACGGGATTAAAGGATTTGCAAGATTTCAGTAAAAAATCCTGAACATCCCGAAATCCTGTGAATCGTGTTCAGACGAAAAATTCTGAACAGGATTACCGGATTACTGGATTTTCACGATTTTATTTATCAATCATGACTATCCCAAAATCCTGTGAATCGTGTTCAGACGAAAAATTCTGAACAGGATTACCGGATTACTGGATTTTCACGATTTTATTTACCAATCATGACTATCCCGGAATCCTGTGAATCGTGTTCAGAAAAGCAATTCTGAACAGGATTACGGAATTAAAGGATTTGCAAGATTTCAGTAAAAAATACTGGCCATCCCAAAATCCTGTGAAGCGTGTTCAGACAAGCAATTCTGAACAGGATTACCGGATTACTGGATTACTGGATTTTCACGATTTTATTTACCAATCATGACTATCCCGAAATCCTGCGAATCGTGTTCAGACGAAAATTATGAAGAAGATTTTCTAGCCTTAGGATCTACCATATTTTTATTGTACACACGCTTGAATTCCAAACTCTTACTTCCAAAGTTGATTAATAACCCATCTGAAATTGCATAGGTCTCGCAATAGTTAATCGCCTGTGCCTTATGCACATTCTCCAATTTCTCAATAGCTTTTATTTCAACCATTACTCTACCCTCTACGAAAAAATCAACACGACGCGTACCTACCTCCTGATTTCGATAAAAAATGTGCATTTCTTTTTCTCTGTCGAACGACAAACCCTCATGACGGAACTCGATTGCCAAAGAGCGCTGATAAATGACTTCCTGAAATCCGTTCCCCAATACTCGATGCACCTGCATAGCACATCCAATTATCTTGTGTGTCAACAAGTCGATATCAAGATTCTTATCCATCTTGTAAATTTCATTTCAATCCTGAACATCCCTAAATCATAAAAATCGTGTTCAGACAAGCAATTCAGAACAGGATTACCGGATTACAGGATTTTCCCGATTTTATTTAGGAATCATGATCATCCCAAAATCCTGTGAACCGTGTTCAGACAATGGCGGCCGTAAAACCCGAAATACGTCCTAATTTTTCCAAAATTTCAGATTCCTGCCGGAGCGGTATGTCGGCTATGACAGAGCAAAACA
>JBIIDU010000144.1:0-6049 GCA_044238165.1 Ferruginibacter sp.
GAAATAATGGTGAAAGTCGGCAACGGTCTGTATCCGTGATGAAGTGAACTGCCAGATATCCTTGTCCATGGCAATGGTGCACAGGGCTTCAAAATGTTCCCGGCACAGCGGCTCCAGCCGGGCTGTTTGATTTTCCAGGACGATGTGTTGCAGGGTCAGGTCGGCATTCACCATGGCAGTTGTTTTTCTTTCAGGATCCGGGCAACCTGTTTGTCGATCGGCAGGCTCAGGCTTTCCTCCGTAAATTCGTCCCAGTCGATGAAGCGGAAGCTTTCCACCTGCTGGTGCCGTTTGTAGTGTTGAAGTTGCTCTGTATCGAAATCGAAAGCTTTGGTTTTCAGCGGCACGCGGATGGCTTCCAGCGGGTGCGCGAAATAGTAGATGGAAAGGATCTGGTGTGCGGGGTTGAAAGCGCTGGGCTGGAAATAATCGGTTGTGTAGATATGCTCGCCCGTGCTGATGCGCAGGTCCATCTCTTCCATGAATTCTCGGGTGAGGCAGTCGCGTGTTCCCTCCCCGGTTTCGAGTCCGCCGCCCGGAAATTTTGTGAAGTAATTGCCCCGGATGTATTCGTCGCTTACCAGCACCTGTTGCTGTTCGTTGATCAGGATGCCGTATACACGGAGGGTAATGGAAGATACCGTCATCAGAACCATTTTTTCTTGTGGAAATACCAGCTGATGATGACCGATAGTGCCACCGACATGATCAGCGGAATATAGAAGGCATGCCGCGTGTGGATATAGGGCAGTTCCACATTCATTCCGTATATGCTGGTGATTAGCGCGGGCAGCGAAAGGATGATGGTGATCGAAGTCAGCCGCTTGAGCACGGCGTTGAGGTTGTTGCTGATGATGCTGGCATAGGCATCGAGCGTGCTGCTCAGGATGGTGGTGTAGGTGTTCGCCATTTCCAGGGCCTGGCTGGTGTCCACGATCAGGTCAGCCAGAAATTCCTTCTCCGCATCGTTTAGCAGCAGGAAATTGCTGCGCGACAGTTTCAGCATCAGCAGCTCGTTGCTGCGCAGGGCGGTGATGATGTACACCAGGCTCTTTTGTATGCGCACGAGCTCCAGCAACTCGTGGTTGCGGTTGCTGTCGTATAGCTTTTGTTCAAGCAGGTTGCGCCGCTGGTTGATCTCCTTCAGGTATTCGAGGAAGTTGGTGACGATTTTCTCGAAGATTTTCAGCACCATGCCGTTCATCTGGTCCATGCTGCGATTCTGGAACGTGTTCAAAAACTTTTTGATGGCCTCGTTCTCGAAGGAGTTGACCGTCACGATCTGGTCAGCGGTAAGGATGATGCAGATGGGGATGGTGATGTAATAGGCGTCGCTGTCGTTGAAGGAATTATTTTCCGTAGGCGTTTTGATGACAATCAGTTTCACGCCGTCCTCGATTTCGAAGCGGCTTCTTTCGTCGATATCGAGCGAATCTTTCAGGAAGTCGATGGGTATTTTCAGCGTTTCGCTGAGTTCGGTGAACTCCTCGCTTTTCAGGGGCGGCAATACATTCACCCAGATGCCCGCTTCCGGACGGTCGATCTGTACGGTCTCTCCCTGGATATTTTTGAAATACTGGATCATTACTTCTTGTTCTTCGTGCTCGTGCTTGCTGTCAAAGCTCGATCTCTCCCCGGAAAACCATCACGGCAGGCCCGCAGAGCCGGATATTTTTGAAATGCTGCTCGTCGATCCGGTCGAATTCCACCCTCAGGCTGCCGCCCGGAGTTTTCACTTCCACTGTATTGAAGCCGTTTTCATTGTGTGCGCACATCAGCGCCGCTGCCGTCACACCCGTCCCGCAACTGAGGGTCTCGTTCTCGACACCGCGTTCGTAGGTGCGTACATAAACCCGGTCGTCGCCGAGTGTTTCCACGAAATTCACGTTGATGCCTTCGGCTTCAAAGGCTTTGCTGTAGCGGATGTCGCGGCCGGTGCCCACTACGTCTATGTCTTCCACCTGCGGAGCGAATTTGATGAAATGCGGCGAGCCGGTGTCGAGCACCGCATAGCCGTTATGGTATTCCACCTTGTTCACATCTGCCATGCCGATCACCACCGTTCCGTTGATTTCGATTTCCGCGGTATGTTCACCGTCTATGGCAGAAAAACGATAAACATCTTTGTGGATGCCCAACTGATGCGCGAATTTCACGATGCAACGGGCTCCGTTTCCGCAAAGTGTGCTTTCTTTTCCGTTGCTGTTGTAATATACCATGCCGAAGTCGACTCCCTGCTTTTTAACCAGCATCATGAGTCCGTCGGCACCGATGCCCGTTTGCCGCTGGCAAAGCCGGTTGATCTGCTGGTCAGTGAGTTCAGGCGCGGGTTTCGTGTATCCGTCAAGAATGATGAAATCGTTGCCTGTGCCCTGGTATTTGTGGAATTCAAGTTTCATTGCTGCTGTTCGTGGAACTGTTTTGGTTTCAGAAACAAAGTTGAAAGCGGGCGTACCGCTCCGTAAATCCGTCATCTTGCCTGCAAATATCAGCTACAAGTTACACCAATGCCTGCATACAATCCGGCAAATATCGACACAGCCGCTTTAAGCGGGCAGGAACCGGTCAGGGAAATAAAACGGGTGGATGTTTTGGGGCAAAAAAACTTATATTTGCCTGCGTGAATGGAGGGTTTTTCCCGCCGCTTCACGGAATCTGGTTCTGTGGCCGAGGGGCTAGGCAGAGCTCTGCAAAAGCTCGTACAGCGGTTCGAATCCGCTCGGAACCTCAAACTGCCCGATTGCCGGTTTCACGGAAAAGTCAATGCTCCGTTTTCCGGCAATTTTTTTTTAACTGCTGCGCAAGCGCCTTCTTTTCTTGCCTATGCCCGTAACAACAATTTATCGATTGGGTATGCTGGCCTGTATCCTCATCGTGGTGAGCTGCTTTATGCCCTGGGCCTATTATCCCGACCTGCAGACAAATTTCACGGGGTTCTATTCGCACAAGAATTTTTACGGCAAACCGGGCAAGTTCCTTACGCTTCTTTCACTGCTTTCACTGGCCTGTATGCTTGTTCCACGTCTTTGGGCCAAGCGCGCACACCTGTTCATCGCTGCTTTGATGGTGGGCTATGCCATCAAGTCCTATATCCTGTTCACTTCCTGCTACAATGCGCTGTGTCCTGAAAAACGCGTAGGTATTTTTCTAATGCTCTTCAGCACACTTGCCGTGCTGCTGTCCTCTTTTCTACCTGCAAACGGAAAGGCTGCGCAAAAGGAGAAGGACCCGGTTTCACGCCAGACATAAATCCCATCATGCATACTTTCTATAACAAAACCGTTTTCATTACCGGCGCTTCCCGTGGAATCGGCAAAGCGCTTGCGCTCGAACTGGCAGCCTCCGGTGCGAAACTCGGACTGATGGCCCGCAATGAGGCGGAGTTGCTGGATGTACAATCGGCAGTTCGGTCTGCCGGTACCGATTGCCTGATCGCTTGCGGTGATGTGGGTGATGAGGCATTCACCGATTCATCTGTCCGCTCTTTTTTGGATCAGTATGGCCATGTTGATATTTTGATAAACAACGCAGGTTACGGAATCTTCAAACCCGCCGAGGAATTCACCTTCGCTGAGTGGGACGGCCTGATGAGCACCAACCTGAAGGGAACCTTCCTGATGTGCAAAGCCGCCATTCCACATATGAAACAGCGCAAATCGGGACATATCATCAACATCGCAAGTGATGTGGCCAAACGTACTTTTCCCTGCGGCTCGCTTTATTGTGCGAGCAAATACGCGCAGGATGCATTCAGTTCGGCTCTCCGGAAGGAGCTCCGCGCTTTCGGAATCAAAGTGAGCGTAGTGTACAGCGGGTTGGTGGATTCCTACTTCCATGCAGAACCGCAGGGCGACGTCAGCCATCGCGACTGGCTCACCAACGAGGATATGGCGCGTTCCATCTCCTTCATCGCAGCACAACCCCCTCATGTGGTGATTGATGAACTGATGATCCACCCGCTGGCGCAGGAATATTGAACCCGTTTCGGAAGTTTTCCTTAAAACTGCTCGAGCTTGCTGAAAAAGAAATCGCTTTCGATGCGGGCATTTTCGTCGCTATCGCTGCCGTGGATGGCATTCTCGCCGACCGATGTGGCGAACAGTTTGCGGATGGTGCCTTCCGCGGCCTGTGCGGGATTGGTGGCACCGATCAGCGTGCGGAAATCAGCCACGGCATTTTCTTTTTCAAGAACGGCGGCCGTGATGGGGCCCCGGCTCATGAAAGCGACCAGCTCCCCGTAGAACGGCCTTTCCTTGTGCACGGCATAGAATTCACCCGCTTTTTCGGCAGAGAGGTGCAGCATTTTCATGGCGGCGATGCGGAATCCCGCTTCGTTGATTTTGGCCAGAATGGCTCCGGTATGCCCGTTGGCGGTGGCGTCGGGCTTTATCATGGTGAAGGTCCTGTTGCTCATAGTTGTTTTTTGAGGCGCAAATATAGGGAATAAAGCCTTTTTCGGAGAGCGATTTGGCATCTGCCACGGCCTATTGTTCAAAGCGGAAACTTTCAGTTACTTTTGCGCCGCTTCATGAAACCGATCCAGGATATCTTCCCGTTGCTGACCGATCCCCGGCAGGTGGTGATCACCATGCACCAGAAACCCGATGCCGATGCCATGGGTTCCTCGCTGGGCCTTTATCATTTTTTAAAACAGTTCGGCCACACCGTACAGGTGATTTCCCCCACCAACTGGCCTTATTTCCTGGGCTGGATGCCCGGCTGTTCCGAAGTGATGGATTATGAAAACAATCCCCCGGCGGCACAGAAGAAACTGGCAGCGGCCGACTGGGTCTTTTGTCTGGACTTCAATCACCTGGGCCGCACCAAGAATATGGCGCCGCTGCTGGATAAACTGACCTGCGAGCGGATACTCATCGACCATCACCAGGAGCCGGATACTGCCCGTTTCACCTACGGGATATCCGATACATCCAAAAGCAGCACCGCCGAAATGGTCTACCGGTTCATTTGCGATTCAGGTTATGAGGAGCGTATCAACCACGATGTGGCATCCTGCCTCTATGCTGGCGTAATGACCGACACCGGTTCCTTCCGTTTTCCCTCCACCACGGCAAGCGTGCACCGCATGGTAGCCGACCTGAAGGAGCGGGGGCTCGAGCATTCCATCATACATGAGCACCTCTACGACAATTTTCTGGAAGAGCGTTACCGCTTCATCGGGCATGTGCTGAGCCACCGCATGGAGATTTTCTATCCCTACAATGCCGCACTGATTTCCATTCCGCAGTCGGACCTCATTAAATTCAACATCACCACAGGCGATACGGAGGGTTTGGTGAATTATCCGCTCAGTATCCGCGGAATAAGGCTGGCCGCCATCATCATCGACCGTGGCGAGGAACGTAAGACTTCTTTCCGCAGCAAGGGTGATTTCGATGTCAATACCTTTGCCCGCAAATATTTCAACGGCGGCGGGCATTTCAATGCGGCAGGCGGGCAGAGCAGGGAACCTCTGGAACAGGTGGTGCAAATGTTCCGCAAGGCCCTGGAAGAGAACAAGGATAAGTTATGCAGTTATGACTTTTGAGAAATTGACCAATCATTCATATACAAACAAACCAAACAAGATGAAGCAACTACTGTCAATTCTGACAATCATGGTACTTTTTGCAGCCTGTTCACAGCCCTACAAAAAGGGAGAAAAAGGAATGGAGTATAAGATCATTTCCGACGGCAAAGGGCAGAAAGTCATGCCCGGCAATTTTTTCGAAGTCGCTTACAGCCAGGTCTACAATGGCCCCAACCGCGACACTGTATTGTTCAACTCCGCCGAATGGGGCAACCAGGTTGTTCCCCTCGACTCCATGCAGTTGCCGAAAGAATATTATACCATATTCAGCCAGGTACGTTGGGGCGACAGTCTGATCGTTCGCCAGTCTACTGACAGTCTGATGAAGATGGCCGGTGCCAATCTGCCGGTTTTCATGAAAAAAGGTGCCTACATCAACTCCTATTTCAAAGTACTGAAGGTGTTTACATCGCAGGCGCAGGCCGACAGTGCCCTGAAAGCGCAAAATCGCCTTGCCCA
>JBIIDU010000145.1:0-6047 GCA_044238165.1 Ferruginibacter sp.
CAGTTTGTTCATATATGCAAGCTTGAGCGACAAAACTACACTATGACTTTGTTAAATAGGCCGGGTCTTTTCGGTGCTTGAACCGAAAACAAAAAAGGTTACACCTTGTTTTGGATAATTTTACCGGGTATTCATGCTAAAACACTTCCGTACATATCTGCTTGCGGCAATCCTGCTTCTTTTACTTCATCCATTTTGCCGGCTGTATGCTCAGTGCAATCCGGCAGTCGGGCAGTTTCCCTACCGGGAAAACTTCGAGAACAACAATGGAAACTGGCAGGCCGGCGGCAATCTGCCCAGTTGGGAATGGGGAGTACCTGCAAAACCGGTAATCAGTTCGGCTTCTTCGGGCATCCGGTGCTGGGTTACAGGTGGCTTGTCGGGTACCGCTTATAACAGCGGCGAAGCCAGCTGGCTCCAGAGCCCCTGTTTCGATTTTTCAACGCTGGCGCATCCCTATCTGCGCTTCGACCTTTGGTGGGAAACCGAAAGGCAGTTCGACGGAGCAGCCCTGCAATACTCTACCGACAACGGACTGAGCTGGCAGAACACAGTTTCCGACGCGGTCAACTGCCTCGACAGTAATTTTTATGATAACAATACATCAGTAACCTATCTGGCAGCGCTAGGTGCCGGTGCAGGGTGGTCGGGCAATGTACAATCCGGATCCGGAAGCTGCCTCAGCGGTGGCGGAAGCGGAAGGTGGGTTACCGTAGCCAAAACCCTGCAGCCGCTTGCCGGCAAAACTCAGGTATTGCTGCGCATCGCATTCGGAGCCGGTACCCAATGCAACGATTTTGACGGTATCGGGGTGGACAATATCCGGATTGAAGAAGCGCCGGCGAACAATGGGGTCATTGAATATTCCTGCCTGAACAGGACGGTGGCCTTCCGGTACAGCGGACGATATTGCCCGCAAAGTTATCGGTGGAATTTCGGAGACCCTTCCTCGGGCGCGGATGACAGTTCCGCGCTTTCCGAGCCCGTACATACATTCAGCGGCGGCGGCAATTATCGGGTAAGCGTTACTGTGAGTGGTCCTGAAAATGGGGCCTTCACCACCACCAGCGATGTGCAGGTGCTGGAAACCGCTGTTACGCAGCTGAGCCGCCCGGGTTGCAGCAATGAACCCACCGGCCGTGCGGTCCTGTCGGTTTCCGGAGCGAACGGCCCTTTTGACATTAGCTGGAATACGGTGCCCGGGCAGTCCGGAGACACAGCCATCAATCTCTCGGCCGGCACATACCGGGTGGAGGTATCCGCCAATGGTGGATGTCCTGCGGAGGATTCAATCAGTTTTTCTTTTTCAAAGCCTGCTCTTTCCGCAACGGTGGTACAACCGGCCTGCGGCAACGACGGAGCAAGCATCCAATTGAACGTCACCGGCGGAACGGCACCCTACCGCTATGCATGGGATCCGCCTGTATCCAATGATTCGGGTGCAACAGAATTGTCTTCGGGAAATTATCGAATTTGGGTGACAGATGCCGAAGGATGCGGCGCCGACTCCCTCATAACAATACCTGCCGGACCGCCTTGCACCGGCATCTTTTTTCCTTCCGCGTTCACACCGGACAAACCGGGAGCCAACAACCGTTTTGGCCCGGCGGGAAGCCTATCCCTGATCCGGGATTTCAGCTTGCAGGTATTCAACCGCTTCGGCCAGCAGGTATTTTTCAGCAACAATCCGCAGATCCGTTGGGACGGAACATTCCGGCAGGTCAATCAGCCTGTAGGTGCCTATGTGTGGGTAGCTGTTTTCCGGGTGGGCGACAATCCTCCCAGAACCCGCTCGGGTACCGTTGTATTGCTGCGCTGATTTTTTTAGAGAAGAATGTCAGCAGGATCAGTTGAGCACCCGGTTGCCCAGCAATAATCTGCCCAGGCCCGGTTGCAGCGGATATTCTTCCTGCTCTCCGTTCGCAGGATCATCAAGGATTTCTCCTTCACCGGGGCTGAGCCTGCGCGAGATATCGTCGAGCCCGGAAATGCGCTGGATCGTGTAGGGAATGGTATCGAGCCCGGAAGCGAATTTCAGGATATAACTGAAGATGCCGAAGAGGTTGCCGGCCAGCATGGCTTCGGGGTGAAGGTTTTTCGAAATCAGCAGCGACACCACCGTTATGAACAGCACCATCATTTCCATGAAACTGAAATTCCAGGCTTCCTTGTTCGAAATGCGGATCTGCCACTTGCGCAGAGCGGCATAGTGCCGGCGGATCTGGTGCGGATCACCGGTGTTGATGATGTCCACCTGTTTTTCCAGCTCATCGTTCTTAAGGCGGTTGAGCTCGTTCATCTTCCGGCCATATTTCCGGCTCACAATGCTTACCGGTACGAGTACCAGCATACAGATGGCCACAATGGCTTTGTCGTAGAAAAAAAGGATGATGAGCGACCCTACCACATTGTAAAACGCCTCGATGACATAAACCAGGTCTTGCTCCATAAAATCAACAATGTCGCGGGCCAGTGTGGAGCGCGCGCTGAGTTTTGACAAATCGGCCCGTTGGTATCCGCGCCGCAGAAAGTTGGTCACCAGCGTGGTGTAAATGGCGGTATAGGTGCGCGTGTCGAAAATATGGCGCAGGGTTCCCACGGCCATGCACACCAGCTGCACCGCCGCCAGAACAATCAGTCCGCGGAAGCTGCCTTTGATGAGATCGTTGATGGCTTCGCCGAAAAAATAAAACCGCAACAGGCTTCCGGTCATTTCGAGCGAGAAAAGGGTATAGGTTACCAGCAGCTGGTATTTGTGCCGGAGCATGAGTTTTCGTAGGAAGTGATATCTGGTCATAAGGGTGCTGTTGCTGCTGTGAACAATCGAAGTCGATCCGCCCGTTTGGGCCGGCAAAAGAATTGGAATAGAATGGGTGTAAGTAAGACCGAAAGGGGTCTGGATGGTTTAACCGCGCAGCCTGCTTTCTCTTTCCGTTACCGTGTTGCCAGGCAATCCGGTAATAAGGCCGCGGCAGTCGGACGCACCGCACCGGCATTGAAAGGGCTCCATGTGTTCATCCAGAAAAGAGGTATAGTCGAGGGTAAGTTCTTCGCCCTTGGCGATCAACCTGTTGGCCACTACGTTCAAACCATCATAGAACGTACTGGCAGCGCAACTGTGGTTTTGAGGAGCCCAGCCGGCAGGATTGTTGTCCCACAGCAAAAATACCTCTTTGCTCAGAGGATATGCGTAACGGCGGAAGTTTTCTTTTTCGCTTTCCAGCCATGTTTGCTCCACATAGCGCCGGGTTACAATGCGCTGGGCAGCTTCTTCTCCCTTGAAAATCACCTCGTTAGGCTGAATTTCCCGGTTGGCATAAATGCCATAACCGGCTATGGCATTGCCATTAATTTTATATGTTTTCCTCCCTGCCCCATGGCGGTATATGCCTTCAGAAATGATGTGGCGCAGAAAGTTTCGGGGCCCCGCTCCGTCGTAACGAAGGATATAATCGGCGCTGCCCTCATAACCCTGCTCGTAAAATACCGAGCAGGTGAAATTGATTTCCAGAAAATACAACTGCCCTTCACCATTCATACGAAAATCGAGGCGGCCATAACCCACTCCGTTGAATCCGCGGAATATGCCCTCGGCAGCTATGGTAAGCCGGCGCACCAGATCCTCATCGGTTACCGGCACATTGGCATCGGGATGCAGTTCGGCTGTTTTGAGCGAATAGGTTTTGAAAGAATAGCCCTCCGGAAAAACATATTCAACCGGACGATAGGCGGTGATGCCGCCCCCTGCTTTTGCCGCTACAAGTATGGTGAACTCCCTGCCGTCAATATATTCCTCCACGAGCAAAGTGTCGTACTCTTCCAACAGGCGCATAGCCCGGCTGCGCAATTCATCGGCATCATGTACCAGGCTCGATGCGTCGATGCCCAGGCTGTCGCCCGCTTTTTCGGGTTTGACGAAAAGCGGATAGCGCATATGCCCGCAATGGCTTTCCAGATCTTGGGAACACTCCACTAGGGCGTAGGCGGGCGTGGCGACCCCTTCGCTGAACGCAACATATTTCATAAGCGATTTGGGCGGATCGTAAAGTTGGGAACTGGGTCCGGTAAACGGTAGCTGCAGGGCTTCGAGCGAGTGGATCACATCGATGGAAGGAATCTCCCATTCCAGGTAGCCCTCGCAGAGGTTCACAAAAATATCGTAGCGGTTCCGTGCCAGCGATTTGAGTTGCTTATAAGTGGTGAGCTTATTGAGCAGCACATGGTCCACCTGCGCTTCGGGTAGAAGCGGGGCCAGGTTGCGTACCGGATCATAATACTTGTAATCGACCTGGGTGGTGGAATAGTCGGGCTGCAGGACGCATATGCGGAGGCTGTTCCAGGGTATGGAATTCAGGTAGTGCTCGTGGCTGATGGGATTATTTTCCCGATTCGGGTCGGCCGGCATGGTTCAGCATTTTTGCGCGGGTATGTTCCGGTTTTTGTTTTTGAGGAACGAGTTGTTTGCGTCGTTTGTTTCCGATTTCAGCCAGGTGGCGCTCCGCCGCGTTTCCTATGATTTCTTCCACCAGTTGCACAAAGGTTTTTCCGCTGATGCGCAGGATAGCGCCAATGGAAGTGAAATCTTCGTCTTCGCTTAACCCGCACTGGGCATTGACTTCCAGCACGTACAGCCTTCCGCTTTGTTTGTCCTGCCGTACATCGATCCGGGCATAGCCGCGCCCCCTGTTCGATACGAATGCGGCCCAGCTGATCCGGCAGATTTCGCCGATGAGCTTTTCGGGCGGGCGTTCGTATTCGTAAAAGTTCCCGTTGTCGGGCATGGGCGACTCCTCCTCATATATTTCCCAGAGCCGGTCGAAACTCAGAAATTGCTGGTTTTCCGGCAGCGAGGAATGAAACACCCGCTGCACAGGTGTATAAATCTGTGCCGTATCGGGCCGGTCGAAATCGCCTACGATGAGTACCGTGTATTCCGGCCCGTTTATGAAGGATTCGGCAATCAGTCCGCCCGAAGCCAGGTCCCATTCACGGTAACCTGCGCGCATGCTGCCGACCAGTTGCTGCAATTCCTGATCGGTGTACACGACATTTTTCACACCAATACCCATGCTGCCTCCCGATACCGACGGCTTGACCATCACGGGAACGGAAAGGGTGTTGAAAACGCCGGCCGCATCAATTTCACCTTCCGGCAATTCCAGCCAGGGCGGGGTAGATACGCCCGAACAATCGAAAGCCCTTTTCATGGGAATCTTGGAGGTGGTGATGCGGTAGAAATATTCATCCGATCCGGTAAAGAGCAGCCCCCGTTGCACGAGCCCCCTGACCACCGATATGCCCGGGGTTCCGTTCACCTCATCGCCGTCGCAGATGTTGAGAACGACAGGGAACACCTTTCCCTCCGCCCGCTCAACCGCAATGGATGTGAGCACATCATCGATAACGCCCATGGTTACCGGCTGCCAGACCCATTCGATATCCAGTGCCGCAAATGTTTTTTCATATTCGGCGATGCTCTGTGAAAAATCGTAGTAGTAATCGATATGGGCGTCGTTGCCCTGGAGATGAGGCGCCAGCACCCATACCTTTACCGGCAAGTCTGTGATCTGCTTCAGTACCGTCAGGGAAGGCATCATGCTAAACGATCGTAGATGAATTGGTTGAATTGATAGGTTTTGGTAAGAAGCCCCGCGGGGTCTTCGAATTTTTTTTGCGCACTACAACAAATAAAGCATGGCCGGTTGCGGAAGCGTTTGTTGTCATAAAATTTCGTGCAAAAGAAGCGGCTGTATTTGATATTGGGTTTTTGACCTTTAATAAAAGAAAAGGTTTACAGGGTAAATATAAATAAGTATTGACTGAATAAAACAATAACCACACTAAATATTCCGTTATCACGTTGCGTGAAAAAAGAGGGCCGGATACCTGCACCCGCAGGATTGCGGAAATATCCGGAATCCTTTCGGAAAATACCAACCCCCGAAAAAGGGCAAATCCACGCAGGAAGGGACGGAACGGGCCCGATATTTTTGTAGTGAAAAGAAAAATCCAATTGATATGACCAACCAAAACCACAACAATTTCTT
>JBIIDU010000146.1:0-5977 GCA_044238165.1 Ferruginibacter sp.
CGAATTCAACGGTTACCGACGTCAGTTCTTCCCCCACCTATCTGTTCAATTATCCTCTTCTGGGTTACTGCACCGATGATACCCGAACAATCGGCATCAATCAAAATACGGCTCCTGCAGGTGGCGCTTATTCCGCTTCACCTGCAGGGCTCAGCATCAATGCTTCTACCGGGGCAATCAGCATACCCTCAAGTTCACCGGGAAATTATACCGTCATATATACGCTGCCGGGTACCAGTTGCCCGCGGACCATTACAACCGGCTTTAACGTAAAGCCGCTGCCCACAATGGGTTGTCCGGCAAACAGTTCGCTTTGTCTTAACAATCCTTCCTTCCTGCTCACAAGCGCTACGCCATTCGGCGGAACCTATACCGGCAGCGGCATCACATTCGATGGGTTCAATTACAGGTTCAATCCCTCCGCATCAGGCGGCGTGGGAAACAAAAACATCCAGTACAGTTTTACCGATAACGGGTGCACCAATACCTGCAATTTCACCATCACGGTCAGCGATACGCCTAACGTCTTCGCCACTACATCCACGAATTATGTTTATAGTGGCGATTTCACCACTATAAACATAAGCAGCAGCGTGGCCGGGGCGCAATTCACCTGGACCGCCACCTGCAACAATACCAGCATAAGCGGCTTCAGCTCGCAGGCCACACCCGTCAACGGGCCCATCGTGCAGCAGCTGTTCAATACCTCGCCCAGCCTTGGAGAGATAACCTATACCATAACACCGAGGCTTTCGAGTGGCTGTGCCGGAAATCCCGTAAGTGTGGTGATCACCATGCCCAGCACCACTTTTTGTCAGAGCCCGGGTACCTTTCAAAAAGGTTCCTGCATCATCGATATGGGCATCAGCCCGCAGAGCTATGCCAACGCCATCAGGCCCTATGGATTGATTTATGAACTGCTCAACGTGTATCGTGTTCCGGTTTACTGGATCGTCAATTCCTCCAAGACCTTTGTAAATCCACAACCCAAAACCGACCAGGTCGATATGGTAGTGGACGGCATATCCTACCGGGGCGGACCCTTTGTGGTGCCTGCGGCCTACCTTTCACAGGTGCAATCCGTCATCAACAATTGGGTGGCCCAGGGGGTTGTGGTGCGCTACAGTTCCGGAGCTTTTTCACCGCCTGTATTCGAGTTGCTCACCCATATTCCCCGTGTTGTACTCGATGCAAGATTCGGAAGCATTGTCGAGTCTGGTTTTTATTCGCGCGCCGGTATCCCCACGACGGCTTACGTAAAGGGAGGAATTCCGAGCATCATCACCAACTGCGACGATATCTATGTATTACCGCACGCCGAACCCCAGACCTGGACACAGGCGCAGCGTGATTCCCTGCTCACCTTCATCAACCAGCGGGGCTGGCTCTTCTCTTCCTGTTATGCGGTGAGTTATATCGAAAACCTTGCGGGAATGAATTTTCTCAGCACCAGCGGCCTGGTACCTTTCAATAGCCATGGTAGCCCTACCGTACCTTTCAGTTACTCGATGGGTGCAGGTATCGAAGCTTCTAGTTCCGCTGCCGATCCCTTCATGCAATTCACATCCACCATCGACAATTCCATCGTTCAGGATGCGGCATTCGAAAAAATCTATCTGCCCCGGACAACCTGGCGGCCTACCACCCGGGTGGCGGTGTACAAATCCAACTTTGTGAGCAACTCGGTTACATACCCCACCAATGCCGGTGTGTTGGTCTATGGTCGTGCCTTCGGCCAAAGCAACAAAGGCGTGGTGATGTATCTTTCCGGTCATGATTTTGAAGGAGCCTCTCAACAGGCCGACAATGTGGCCAAGGCCCGTGTCTATGCCAGTTTTCTGTTGCGTGCCGGTATCGGTACGCGTCCCAACATCGTTCCCGTAAGTATCCCGTCCACAGCCAATGCAGGCCAGGTGATCACCCTGACGGTTTCGGTGCCGCCCACTACTTCGCCGCTGGTATCTATGAGGTGGCAAACCGACCTGGGCGGAATCTTCGGATCGCCTAATGCGGTGACTACCTCATTCACCGTGCCGGGAGTGGAAGTACCCACATTGTGCACGGTACAGTTCAAGGTGATAGACGCCTGCGGACGTTACGGCCTGTATTGCGCAACCATTCTGGTCAATCCCAACATCCGAAACAATTTCATCGGAACGGCGCAATCTGTTTGCTCGGGCACCGCACCGGCCACCTTGTTCGGTAGTATTCCCACAGGTGCAATAGGTGCGGTCAGCTATAAATGGCTGTTCAGCACCGCTGGTCCCACGGACGGGTTTACCGATGCGCCGGGCATCAACAACGGCAGGGATTACACGCCACCCGCACTCACGCAGATCACCTGGTTCAGAAGGCAGGTGACAATCGGCGGCGTGTCGGTATTCTCTTCTCCGATACAGGTGCTGATTACGCCCGGACCCGCTATCGCACAACAACCCTCCGGAACCGGCCAGTCGCTATGCCAGGGAGGAACATTCGCCGCCCTGAACACATCTTCATCCGAAGCTGGAATCACCTATCAATGGTACAGCAATACCTCGGCCAGCAACACAGGGGGCAGTCTGATTTCCGGAGAAATAGGATCAAGTTTCATACCTTCTTCCGCATCGACGGGCATCAGTTATTATTATGCCGCCATTACCGGAAGCAACGGATGTGTCTCCCTCTCCACTGTTTCAGGGGCCTTTACTGTTTTCTCGCAACTTCAAATAACCGGACAGCCTAACACCGCCTCAGTCGACATTTGTCAGAACCAGCCTATAACGCCGCTCAGTGTTACGGCCAACGGCCTCGGACTGAATTATCAGTGGTATTCCAATACTACCAATTCCACAAGCGGGGCTTCGCCTATATCAGGTGCAAACAGTTCCAGTTATACACCCAGCAGCACAGGACCCTTGTTCTACTATTGCCGTGTCTCCCTGCCTTCGGGTAGTGGATGCTCTCCTTCAGTTCGTAATTCTTTATTCTCGGGGCAGATCACCCTGCGCCCCATTCCGACCGCTTCGATTGTTAACAATACCGGCAACACCACCATCACCTGCAGCCAGCCCACCATCAGCGTTACTGCTCAAACAAATGGTGTTGGCGTAACCTGGAACAGGGGGCTTGGCAACAATGCAAGTGTCGCCTTGCCCGATACCGGCACTTACCGGGTAACGGCAACGGGCAGCAACGGATGTACCAATACCGCCGAGATTGAAGTGTTCAGCGGCATCGTCGGCGCCACCTGGTCGGGTCAGGCCGATAACAACTGGCACAACCCGGCCAACTGGTGCGGGGGTGTACCCAATTTGCTGAAAGATGTGACGCTGCCTTCCGGCCTCCCGCGTTATCCGTTAATTTCGACAGCCACAGCAAGCGTAAGGAGTCTGACACTTCAAAGCGGCAGTCAGTTGAAAGTGGACGGATTCAAGCTGCAGGTTGCCGGAAGCATCAACAGCGACGGGAGCCTCGACATGCAGCAAGGAACACTGGAACTTCTCGGTAATACCTTCGTACAGTCTATTACCGGAAAATTGTTTGTGAACAACACCATCGGCGGGTTGGTTGTTTCCAATACGCTGGGCGTGAATTTGCTCAACAACCCCGAAGACAGCCTGCGCATCGGCGATTCCCTGTCTTTCGGCAATGTCAACAATACCAACCTGTTTACCGGCGACAACCTTATCCTGCTATCAGACAGCATCCGCACGGCCCGGGTTGCCGACATCAGCAACAACAATATCAACTCCGGCAATGCCATCATCGGCCAGGTGACCGTGCAGCGCTTCATACCCGGCCGGAGAACCTGGCGCTTGCTCACTGTTCCTATAAAGCCTGAAACGGCGCCTACCTTCAATGTGGCCTGGCAGGAAGGCGTTGTCAACGCAGATTTCAATTTCGCCAATAATATCAACCCCAGTCCGGGTTATGGCATGCACATCAGCGGCAGCAGTTCCGCGCTGGGCTTCGATCCTACGCCGAACAACAACCCTTCGGTGAAGCTATTCAATCCGCAAACCGGGGCATGGAACGGAATTCCTAATACGCTGACCGCTACTGTGGCCGATTCCAGCGGGTACATGGTTTTTGTACGCGGCAGCCGCGGCACTCAGCTTTCGATGAATACTGCGGCCCCGCTGAGCCACTCGCAACTGCGGGCGAAAGGTGAATTGCGCACCGGGACCCAGACGGTCGACATACCCGCAACCGTCAATCCCTATGCCCTGGTAGGTAATCCCTTCGCTTCACCCATCGATTTCCGCAGGGTCAGCTGGACAGGTAATGTCAGCAACGGCTTTGTGGTCTGGGATCCCAAGCTCGGCGGCAGCAACAATGTGGGGGGCTTCCAGTATATCACCCGTTCGGGTTCCGATTACACGATATTTACTCCCGGTGGAGGAAGCTTCGGGCCTGTCGGAACGGTGGTGAATACAATCCAGTCCGGACAGGCTTTCATGCTGCAGCATTCCGGCAGTGCAAGAATCACTTTCGAAGAATCGGCCAAAGCCGCCCTGAGCAATAACCTGCTTTTCAGACCCTCCAATCCCGACAGCACCGCATCCATATCTGTGCAAATGCACTTTATTGAGGGGGCCGACAATCCGGTTCTTGTAGATGGTGTTCGCCTGAAATTCAATCCGGCATTTCCCGACAGTATCGGTCTGGATGATTTCAACAAGACCGATAATATCGCCGAGCAACTGGCCATCTGGGACCGCAGTCGTCCCTTTGCCATCCGTTGCAAGCCTATGCCTGCTCCGGGCGATACGCTTCAGTTGCAGCAACGCCGCCTGCGGTCGCGCAACTACCGCCTTGTGCTGGAGCCTGCCAAATTTGCAACAGTGGGCATTGCTGCCGAGTTGGTGGACCGTTATACCCAAACACGTACACCCATTCAGTTGTCGGGAACTACTACTTATGATTATACCGTGACAACAGATTCCGGCGCCTGGAATCCTTTCCGCTTCTATATCCTGTTCAAACCGCTGCAGATTGTTCCCGTCCGTTTCCTTTATGCGGCAGCGCAGGCTTTGGACAATTCGGTCAGTGTGCACTGGAAAATGGGTGATGAGGAAGGGGTAACGCATTATGAGATGGAGCGTTCCAACAATGGAATTGACTTCGCCAGGGTAGGGGTTATGGCTGCTTCACCTGCTGCTACAGGAATGTATGCCTTATCCGACCTTTCTGCTCCGGGCGGCAACTTATTTTACCGGATCAAGGCCGTTGGCCGGACCGAAATTTTCAGCCGGATCATCCCGGTGAAACGTGGTAGCAGATCTTCCGAGCCCTTTATTGTTCCAAATCCGGTGACCGGTGGCCGCTTTTTCCTTTACCCCGGCACTGTTACGGGTAAGGATTTTGAATTGCGTGTGATGAACGCATCCGGTCAGTGTCTGCATCGTCAATATGTGCGTGATTCCCGCGCTGAGATTCCTGTTGCTGTCATCCTCCCCAACCAGGTTGCGGCAGGCATGTACACGCTTGAAATCATTTCTTCGGGGGCAAAGCTTGCGGCGCTTCCACTTGTTTGTCAGTGACAACGATCAAAGTTCAAAGTTCAATGTTCAAAGTTTCTCAACCTGTCTGGCGCAGGTCTCCTGACCTGTGCCTCGGGGTACTGATTTTTTTTATGAACAATTATTACAATGATGAAATGAGGGCTATGATTTTCATTCGCCCGGTTTCCTGACACACGAAACAAAATCCTCAAATCTTTGTCAGGCGCAGGTCTCCCGACCTGTGCCGCCGCGTATTTTTTTTACCACAAGGTGCACGAAGGATTTCACAAGGGCCACAAGGGCCACAAGGGGTGTCGTGCAGTTCCCGTCAGTTTCCCTCTCTGGCCCAGGACGCCTGTCTTTGCCTCAGGGTTACTGATTTTTTTGTATGAACTATGATTACAATGATGAAATGAGGGCTATGATTTTCATTCGCCCGGCTTCCTGACACACGAAACAAAATCCTCAAATCCTGCAATCCTGAAAATCCT
>JBIIDU010000147.1:0-5961 GCA_044238165.1 Ferruginibacter sp.
AGGAATGTATTGTGCATCGGCAGGTATACCGCTGAACCAATTTTTTAAACCGTTGCTTTCTTTCTGCGCACCGGCCAGGGGCACACGGAGAAACAATTGCGCATACCCGGGCGGTTTGCCCTGTATCTCCACCGTCTGCAGGTCGGCATCGGGGCTGTTGTCGGGGGCCAGCAAGTAGGCGAATATGGCTACCAGTGCGCAAAGCAGAATGAATACGAGCGATACCATGGCCATCTTGTTGAAACGAAGCCGAAGCCATGTTGCCGCCGGAAAGGAAAGGTTTTGCGCATCCACGGAGGGAAGATAATAAAGCCACTGCAATAAACAGCGCGGGATAAAACACGGTAACTTTACCCATAAAAAAAACGTGCTGTTCAGTCTTCAATCGTCCTACGCGCCTGCCGGAGACCAGCCCGATGCCATCGCCAAACTCACACAGGGTATCCTCGAGGGCGAAGCGCATCAGGTGCTGCTGGGGGTGACGGGCAGCGGCAAAACCTTCACTATCGCCAATGTGATCAGTCAGCTGCAACGCCCGGTGCTGGTGCTCACGCACAACAAGACCCTGGTGGCCCAGCTCTATGGTGAGTTCCGGCAGTTTTTTCCTGAAAATGCCGTGGGCTATTTCGTCAGCTATTACGATTATTACCAGCCCGAAGCCTTTATTCCGCATACCAACACCTACATAGAAAAGGACCTGAACATCAATGAAGAGCTCGACAAGCTCCGGCTTCAGGCCACGGCGCAACTGCTCAGCGGGCGGCGCGACATCATTGTGGTGGCCAGCGTCAGCTGCATCTACGGCATGGGCAACCCTACCGAATTCGAACAAGGCATCATCCGGATCCAGCGGGGACAGGTCATATCCCGTCAGGGATTCCTGCATGCCCTGGTGAACAGCCTCTACTCCCGATCACAGGGCGATTTCACCCGCGGAACGTTCCGGGTCAAAGGCGATACGGTCGACATCAACCTTCCTTATGTGGATTTTGGCTACCGCATCACGTTTTTTGGCGATGAAATTGAAAGCATCGAAACCCTGGAACTGTCCACCGGCAAGCGGATCGGTGCCGTTGAAAACGCTGCGGTTTTTCCCGCCAACCTCTACCTGGCTCCAAAGGAAATTTTGCAGCAGGTGATTTTCGAAATACAGGACGAAACGGCCGCCCAGGTGGAATATTTCAAGAACAACGGCCGCTTCATAGAGGCCCAGCGCATTGAAGAGCGGGTGAACTACGATCTGGAAATGATCCGGGAACTGGGGTATTGCAACGGCATTGAAAACTATTCGCGGTTTTTTGACCGGCGCAAACCCGGCACCCGTCCCTTTTGTCTCATCGATTATTTTCCGAAAGATTTTATCTGCGTCATCGATGAAAGCCACCAGACCATTCCGCAGGTCAGCGGTATGTACGGCGGCGACCGTAAAAGAAAACTCACCCTGGTCGACTACGGGTTCCGCCTGCCTTCGGCGCTCGACAACCGCCCGCTGAACTTCAATGAGTTTGAAACGATGCTGGGGCAGACCATTTATGTGAGCGCCACACCCGGGGAATATGAACTGGAGAAAACCGGCGGCGTGGTGGTGGAGCAGGTGGTGCGGCCAACCGGACTGCTCGATCCCCCCATTGAAGTGCGCCCGTCACTGAATCAGATAGACGATTTGCTGCATGAAATCGATTTGCGCATCGGGAAAGATGAGCGGGTACTGGTGACCACCCTCACCAAGCGGATGGCCGAAGAAATGGACAAATACCTGAAACGACTCGATATTCCAAGCCGCTACATCCACAGCGAAGTGGACGCGCTGGAGCGGGTGGAGATATTGCGGCAGCTGCGCCTCGGCAACATCCATGTGCTGGTGGGGGTGAACCTGCTGCGCGAAGGGCTCGACCTGCCGGAAGTTTCCCTGGTGGCCATTCTCGACGCCGATAAAGAGGGCTTCCTGCGCAATGAACGCAGCCTCACACAAACCGCAGGCCGCGCGGCCCGCAATGTGAACGGCATGGTGATTTTCTATGCCGATACCATCACCGGCAGCATGCGCAAGACCATGGACGAAACCGACCGCCGACGGGAGAAACAGATTGACTACAACATCCGGCACCAGATCACGCCTGCCACCATACTCAAAAGCAAGGAACAGATCTACGCGCAGGGGTCGGTGCTCGATGTGCGCGGTTACGATCCCTCCAGCGCGTTGGCCACGGGAGTGGAAGCTGAAACGGCGCTCAACGCTGCGGCCGAAGAACAGGCCGTTTACACCACCATTCCCCAGCTGGAAAAAGCCATCGCCAAAACAAAGAAGGACATGGAAAAAGCCGCCCGCGACCTCGACTTCATGGAAGCGGCCCGGCTACGCGACGAAATGTTCCGCATGAAAAAGGAGCTGGAGAACATGAAATCCTGAGCAGGCAAACCGCTTCACCTTTCGGAAAAATTTTCAGGAAACTGTTGCGAAAACCGATTTTCAGTACCTTTCTTCCATAAACAACCCCTGATATGACCACCATCGCACTTTACAATCTCAAAGGCGGCGTCGGCAAAACCGCCAGTTGCGTGAATTTAGCTTACCTCGCTGCGGCCGACGGTTTCCGAACCCTGCTCTGGGACATCGATCCCCAGGGATCTTCTTCCTTTTATTATAAGGCGAAGCCCAAAACCCATCCCGGCATCAAGAAACTGATCGCGCGCGATGCCGTGTTGGAGCCGGCCATCCTCTCAACCGATTTCGAGCTGATGGATGTGATTCCTGCCGACAACAATCCCCGCAGTTTCGATATCATGGTCGAAGAGATGAAGGGAAGCAAAGGGCGAATGAAGAGTGTGCTGAAGCAATTGGAGAAGGAATATGATTTCCTGTTCATCGACTGCCCGCCCGGTTTCAGCGCACTGAGTGAAAATATTTTCGCCGCAGCCGACGTGGTGCTGATGCCTGTGATTCCTACAACCCTTTCGGTTCGCACCTACCAGATGGTGAAGGATTATTTCAAAGAATACGACCTCGATATCCGCAAGCTGGTTTGCTTTTTCACGATGGCCGACCTCCGCAAGAAACTGCACAACGATGTCATGGAAGAACTCTACCGCGACAAGCGCTTTTTCCAGCACTACATTCCCTATCTCAGTGATGTGGAGAAAATGGGCATCCACCGGGCTCCCGTGATGGAATACGCCAACAGCAGCTTTGCCGCACGTTGTTACCGCGATCTTTGGAATGAGATTAAGGAAGGACTGCTTTGATCTGTTGTGGTTAGAATGTCACACTGAACGAACCGTTGGTGATGGCCTTGGCCGTGGTTCCCGTTCCGTTGTTATCGTAAATCGAACCGGTGAATGTTCCCTCGATCAGCGTAGGTGTGACATTGGTCACGGTTACTCTGATTGGATTGGGTTGTCCGGTGATGCCGCCTCCCCAGGGTGAGGTGGATACACCATCGTCGTAGACGGGTGCGCAAATATTTGTAAGATTGGTCAGGGAAGGCAGGGCGTACACCCCTGTTGTGACCGGTGTCCCGCCACCTTTCGACAAACTGATGTTGAGTGATGGGGTTCCTATAGCAGTAGTTTCATCGCCGGAAATGGTGATGGTATTGCTGATATTGGCAGCAGCAAGGCTGACGTTGAACGTCTTACTCACCCCGTCGATGCTGCATTGCAAAAAATCATTTGGCCCGCCACCCCCGCCGGTGGTCACCAGTACCGAAAAAATACAACCCGCGTTGCCCGGTATGTAGGAGAAGGTGCCGTTGGCCAGGGGCGTGCCCGATCCGGTAAGCGTCATGAATTGTATGCCGGCGGCGCTGAAGGTGCCGGTGCCTGTGAAGCTGATGCCGTTGAGGCTGATGGTGCTGACATTGTAAGTGCCTGCAGTGGTCACATTCACCTGTACAACCACCGTATTGGACGCGTCGAGCGGAACCCCCACTTCGTAGGTACCATTCACCACTGCACTGGTGCAGTTGCCGCCGCCGCCACCGAATGTGTATACGGCAGATCCCGTGGAATTTCCGGAGCCGGGCGTACCGCCGTTTTCAAAACTGTAATCCTTTTCGCAGGAAGCCAACAAAAAGAGGCAACACCCTACGGTCAGTATCGATATCAGTTTGCGCATACGAAGAATTTTGGAAAGGCGACCGCCTTTGGACAAAGATATAAAATTTATCTGCCTGCCGGAAAGGGGAGTCCGGGAATGTTTCTTGCGGGGATATCAGGCGTGAGTTGTAATTGAACGCTTATCTTCATACTGTATAGCTATCAAGTAAACGATCCATCCATGCACCGATCCATCACCTCCTGGCACAGTCCTTCCCTCAACAAGGAAATGCCCCTGGTCACCTACGGGCATTATGGCTTTGCCCTGCTGCTGATTCCCACAGCCGGTGCCGATTATCTGGAATACGAGCGCTTCCAGCTCATTGATGCGCTGGCGCCTTCGATCAATTCCGGGAAGATGAAAGTATTTTCCATCGACAGCATCAATAAGGAAAGCTGGCTCAACCGCGAAATGCAGGGCGAACACAAGGGTATCCGCCACAACCAGTTCAATCATTATGTGTTCAACGAAGTAATCCCCTTCATCAAAAACAGTACATCTCCCGAAACACCCGTTTATGTATCCGGCGCATCGCTCGGCGCCCTGCACAGCATGAACCTGTTTCTGAAACGCCCCGACCTTATCAACGGAACCATCGCCATGAGCGGGGTGTACAACCTGATGGAATATACCGACGGCTTTTACGACGAGCAGGTCTATTTCAACTCGCCTGTGCATTATATGCCGAACCTCACCGATCCGCATATCCTCAACCAGATCCGCGAAAGCGGGCATATCCATATCCTGTCGGGTTCTGGCAGTCACGAGGCTCCGGATGCCGCACGCGAAATGGCCGCCGTATTGCAGCAGAAAGGCATTCCATCCGATCTCAGTATCTGGGGCGGCGAATGGTCGCACGACTGGCCCACCTGGCGTGCCATGCTGCCGCTGTGGATCGACACCCGGTTCTGAGTTCGACGAAACCGGATATTGTTGCGCATTCCAGCCCGCTCAGGTTATCTTTGTTTCAAACCGGACATTCCTGTTGTATGGAAAAAAAACTTTTTCTGCTCGATGCTTTCGCGCTGGTGTTCAGGGCCTATTATGCGCTGATTCGAAACCCGCGCATCACCAGCAAGGGCAAGAATACCAACGCACAGTTCGGATTCACCAATACCCTGATTGACCTTATCACCAACCAGCGTCCGACCCATATGGCCGTGTGCTTTGACACCAAGGCTGCGACGGAACGGCATACCGATTTCGCAGACTATAAGGCCAACCGTCAGGAAACGCCTGAAGACATCCTGGAAGCGGTGCCCGACATCAAGCAAATCATTGCCGGCTTCAACATTCCCGTCATCGCCATCGACGGATTCGAAGCCGACGATGTGATTGGCACCCTTGCCCTGCAGGCGGCCGGGGCCGGATACGAAGTGTATATGGTAACGCCCGACAAGGATTACGGACAGCTCGTCACCGAAAAAATAAAAATTTACAAGCCCCCTTATCAGGGAGGCAGCGCCGAAATCATGGGTCCTGAAGAGGTGTGCGGAAAATGGGGCATTGAGCGGGTGGACCAGGTGGTGGACATGCTGGGACTGATGGGCGATGCGGTGGACAATATTCCCGGCATCAAGGGCATTGGCGAAAAGACCGCAGCAAAGCTGCTGGCCCAGTATGGTACACTCGAAGAGATTCTCGCCCACGCCGAAGATATCAAGGGCGCCGTGGGAGAGAAAGTGAAAGCAGGAAAAGAGATGGCGGTACTAAGCAAAAAGCTCGCTACCATTCTCACCCGGGTGCCGGTGCAGTTTCACGAAGAGGATTTCAAGATCAGTGAAATGAACCGCGATGCGCTCCGGCATGTATTTACCGATCTTGAATTCAAAACCATGGGCCGGAGGATATTGGGCGAAGAACTG
>JBIIDU010000015.1:0-20191 GCA_044238165.1 Ferruginibacter sp.
AATCAGCACGTACTGGCACTTTATCGATTTGTTATGGATTTATCTGCTCATATTCCTGCTGGCTGTTCGCTGACAGACAAAGGAAATTGAAAAGAGCGGTTTTATTTATTTTTAAAGTTTTAGTAAATGTCAACAGCAGCGGTTCAACAAACCAAGTGGTGGTCGGGGGGAAGAAGCCCGTTCAACATCAGTTACGGCAAAGTGATGATGTGGTACTTCCTGATGAGTGACGCCTTCACCTTCGGGGCTTTCCTGATCAGTTACGGCACCATCCGCTTCAGTGTCAATTTCTGGGCCGACCCGAACAAGGTGTTCAATTCTTTTCCCCTTGCCGGCCATGCCGATCTGCCGCTGGCTTTTGTGAGCCTGATGACCTTCATCCTGATTGCCAGCTCCGTGACCATGGTGCTTGCCGTGCATGAAGGACATAAGATGAACCGCAAGGGCGTCGAGAAATACATGATCATGACCATCATCGGCGGTATCGCCTTCCTGGCCTGCCAGGCCTGGGAATGGACGCACCTGCTCACCGGAGAGCACATCGCCATGCTGAATGACGGCAGCCTCTCCGTATTGCCTACCACCGTCAAGACCAATCCATGGGGTGCGGCCCTTTCGCATGAAGCCATAGCGGAAGCACTGAAGAAAACACCCGTGGAACAACTCAGGGGCATTGCGGCCACCTTGCATCAGAGCGGCGCTGCACATGACGTATCAGCCCTTTCGTCCGACCAGCTGGTCAGTATGATACAGGCCGCCGGTATTCATGCCAATCAATCAGGCCCCATCGCCTTCGGCGGCTATTTCTTCGGCATTACCGGTTTCCATGGTTTCCATGTGTTTTCCGGTGTGATCATCAACATCATCATGTACATCAAAACCCGACTCGGTCATTTCGACCAGCGCGGACATTATGAGATGATCGAGAAAACCGGACTTTACTGGCACTTTGTGGATCTTGTATGGGTATTCGTGTTCCTTTGCTTCTATCTGATTTAACTGAAAAAAATCTAAAACATCAATCTGATTCATATGTCCTCACAGCTCAGCTCACCCGAAATCACGTATCAGCCCGAACACTCCGAAGGTACCGGACGCATCTGGCGCGTGTTCTGGATCCTTTCGGGCATCACCGTAATCGAACTCGTTCTGGGTCTTGGTATCGCCCGGCACTGGTACGGCGATCCGGAAACCAGCAAAGGCATCATCCTATTCGTGAAGGGGGCCGTTTGCATCCTGTCGCTGGCCAAGGCGTTTTACATTGTGTCGGTGTTCATGCACCTGGGCGATGAAATCCGCAACATGATCATGACGATTGTTGTGCCGCTGTTGTTGTTTGTATGGTTCATTGCCGCCTTCCTTTGGGACGGGGACAGCTGGAAGAATCTGCGCAACAAATACAATATGACCGGTACTGCACCCAAAACCGAGCAGGCTGCGCCCCATCATTGAGCCACAGGACCCCTTCGGTACATTCCGGAGTGTATCGGCCGGCAAATAACTTTTTCAGCGACCATCGTCACCTCCGTTGTGTGCGATGGTTTTTTCTTAAGGAAACACATTGAAATGAACAAAAGAGCGATACTGGGCCTGTGCATCGCGATCCTGTTTCCCTTTGCAGGCTATTATGCCGTGAAGTATTACAGCGCTAAGGCCGTGCATATGCCCCTGCGCTACTTTTACGACAGCGTGGGCACCACTACAAAAAGGGGGCAAACGGTACCCGATACCCAATGGCACCGCGTGCGCGATATCCGGCTGGTGAACCAGCTCGGTCAGATTGTTTCCCTCGATTCCATAAAAAACAAAATCCTGGTGATCGATTTCTTTTTCACCAAGTGCCCCACCATCTGCCCCGGTATGGCCCGAAGCATGAAGAAACTGCAGGAGTCCTATGCCAACAGCAAAGACAGCATCGTGCAGTTCATCTCCATCAGCATCGACCCCGAAAACGATTCGGTGCAGGCACTGCGAAAATTCGCGAACCGTTATACCAGCAATCACGAAAGCTGGTGGTTTGTCACCGGCAACAAGAAGGATATTTACGATTTCGCCATCAACGAGCTGAAGGCCAGCGTGGCCGATGTTGGCGCCGATACTGCTTTTCCGCACACGGAGAATTTTTTTCTGCTCGACCGCCAACGGGTGGTGCGGGGCTGGTACAATGGTTTCGATTCGGTCAAGCAGGCCCGGCTGGTACAGGATATTCCCCTGCTGATGCTGGAAAAGAACCGGAAAAGAAGCTTTGGTGAATTTTTGAAGGAACTGTTCAGCCGAAGTTGACACCCCCATGACAATTGTATGATGGAGAGCGAGTTTAGGGGTGTTGGGTGTTAAGTGATAAATGTTAAATGGGGCGACCATTAAGGGTATGCAGTTTAAAAATGAATAATTACTATAATAGGCGCTCGAACAAAAATTAAAAGAAGCTTATGCTAAAGCCAGTTCTTCAGAAAAACGACAGCCGCGCCCGCTGGCTCATCGGTACCTTTTCGGTCATTGTATTCGCAGTGGTGACCGTCCTGGGCCGGTATAATCTGGCAGGAAAAGTGCAACTGCCCTTTGATGTGCACATTTTCGCTCTGACCAATGCAATCATCAATGCGGGCGTGGCGATGCTGTTGCTCGCCGGCCTGATGGCCATCCGTCAGAAGAAATACGAAGCCCATAAAAAAATCATGCTGCTGGCGATGGTATTATCCGTATTGTTTCTCCTTTCCTATATCGCCCACCATCTGCTTGCCGGCGAAACCGCTTATGGCGAAACCGACGGCATCAAGGGCCTGAGCAATGAAGAGCTGGCCGCTGCCGGATCGGGCCGTACCTGGTACCTGCTGATCCTGCTCACCCATATACCCCTTGCGGGAATCGGCCTGCCCTTCATCCTGCTGGCTGCCTACCGGGCATTGGTTGGTGAATATGCCAGACACCGTAAGCTGGTGCGCATCATTTGGCCGCTTTGGTTCTATGTGGCTGTAACCGGAGTCATCGTTTACCTGATGATCAGTCCTTATTACCGCTAATTGATAGCTGCTATGAAGGCCGGAGATGTGCTGAAAAAAATGCGTAGGGTCCATCAGCTCGCCCTGCTGCTGTCCTTGTTGTCCGGGGTAATCCTTTTTTTTCTTTTTTGGTCGGGCAGAAGCCCCTTGTTGCGTGCAAATCTTCCCGCTGCAGACCGTGTTTTACAAATCGTTCTGATGGGCATTTATGCCCTCGTGTATCTTTTCGCATACAGGGGCAAGTTCCAGAAACGGATAACAGGAATGCGCCACAGTACTTTGCCTGCCGTTGAAAAGTTGACTGTTTTCCGCAAAGCCATTCAGCCGCTTTGGCTATGCCTTACCCTTCTTTGCTTGTTGTGTTGGCTGGCATTTGCCGGTACGCTGAATCTGGCTTATGTGTTGCTGGGGTTGTTTACCCTTTTTTTTCTTTGGCTGCTGGCTCCGGCACCGGGGCGGGTGTCGATAATTCTTGGTGAAACGGAGCAAACAATCAAGGCGTTATAAGAGAGGTCAAAGCTCCAGTGCCTCTGAAGGATCCCAGAACAGCTTGTCAAAATCCACCACCTGGTCCTTTTCCACCTTCACTTTTTCCTTTTCGAGCAGTTGTTGCATGGTATCGGGCGTGGCGAAATGCATCTTGCCCGACAACATGCCATTCCGGTTGACTACCCGGTGCGCCGGAACCGGCGGTTTCACGAGATGCGATGCGTTCATGGCCCAGCCCACGAGGCGGGCGCTGGAACCGGTACCCAGAAAGCGCGCGATGGCTCCGTAGCTGCTCACCCGGCCACGGGGAATCTGCCGCACCACATCATAGACATCGGCGTAGAAACTGAAATTGTCTTTTCCTGAAGAAGGCAGTTCGGTTTTCGGCTGGCGGGGCATGTGCTAAAGGTAGAAAAAATCATGCAGCAGGTACCGATGGCCGCATCCGGAATATTGTCCTAAAACTGAAAATGTGCTGAGGTGTTCAGCGCTTTGCCGCGACCGGATTCTTTGGTTGCTCCGCCTTTTCGTGCATGAGATGGCTGCGTCGGGGTTCGGGAACATTCTCGAAACGATAGGGACAGTGCCGGCAGCCGTTGCCGCAGCAATAGCCTTTTTTGAGATGATAGTGTTCGGTGAAAACGAGGTACCCTTCTTCGCTGTAATAAAAATCGGTACCTTCTTTCAGTTCTTCCATAAGGTGTTATGTCGGCGGAAATTCGGTTTCGGTGTTTTTCAGTTCATTGAGCAGCCTGGCGTTTGTCCAGTCGATATTCTGCGGAATGCGGAAACACAGATAGTAGATCTGGTTGCTTTCGGCGATATCGAGCCCCTCATAATAGGTTTTGATTTCCAGTTCCTTCCTTAAGGGAGCGGCGTAAATGTCTGAAAGAACCTCAACAAGCGTAAGTCCGAAAAGTTCAATCACTTTCAGGGTAAATTGGTGCAGGCGGGGTGAATCGGTTTTCAGGTGGATGGTGGCGTCGGGTTGCAGGAACCGGGTGTACAGGCTCAGGAACTGGGGATGGGTCAGCCTTTTTCTGGCGCAGCGGGGTTTGATCTGGGGGTCGGGGAACGTGAGCCAGATCTCATCCACTTCGCCCGTTGCAAAGTAATTGGGCAGCATATTGATCTGCGTGCGGAGGAAGGCCGCGTTCGGACGTTTTTCTTCCAGGCATTTTCTGGCACCGATGTAGATGCGGTTGCCTTTCACATCTACCCCTATATAATTGCGTTCGGGATGCAGGGCCGAAAGTCCCACGGTGTATTCTCCACGGCCACAGGCCAGTTCCAGCGTCAGGGGTTGGTTGTTGCCGAAATGTCCGGCCCAGCGGCCCGGCATCCCTTCGGGATATTCCAGCACATTGGGAAAGGTTTTGATGGCGGCGAAGCGGATCAGTTTTTTTTGGGCCATGGGCTGCAAAGTTATTGTAAATCATTACTCGGGGCTTACGGGTAATCTTGTCTGAATTGCAGATTGAACGGATTGTTGGATTGCACGGATGTCTTCCGGGAGCAAATCAACTCCGCTTCAGTTATTGAAATTTTAAGAGCAGAAAATGGAAGGGCATCAGCCCCGGACGGATCAAAATCCGCTAATCCAAAAATCCTGAAAATCCTGATTCAGACAGGAATAGGTTTGAAAGGTTTCTGGGGTTTGAGGTTTGAAAGGTTTGTTCGCCGCTATGAGTACGCAGCCTGCGGAATGACTTCCTTTTCCTTTGCGCATTGACCTTCCTTTTCGCCTTTGCGTGAACTCAACCTTGATATTTTTGTCTGAACTATGATGGGTTTGATTGAATGATGACTATGATGTGAAAAGAAGGCTGGCCTTCTTTTCCTTTGCGCATTGACCTTCCTTTTCGCCTTTGCGTGAACTCAACCTTGAACTTTGAACGATTGAACTTTGAACACTCCTACCGCCCGAAGCCTGACAATAAAAAAGCCAACCCATTCAGGTTGACTTTTTCAGTGGCCTCGCCAGGAATCGAACCTGGATCTGGAGCTTCGGAAACTCTTATACTATCCATTGTACTACAAGGCCTTACTTGCCAAAACCGGTGATGTTGCTGCCGAATATCTTTACCGCAATGGCGAGCAATATTACGCCAAAAAATTTTCTGATGACAATCATCCCGCTCGGGCCCAGCCCCCGCTCGATCCATTTGAGCGATTTCAGCACCACATAAATCACCACACAGTTGATCAGGATGCCGGCCAGGATGTTCAGATCGCTGAAATTCGCCTTCAGGCTCATGATGGTGGTCAGCGTGCCGCTGCCGGCAATCAGCGGAAAAGCGATGGGTACCATGCTGGCGCTCTTGGGATTGTTGTCCGATTTGAAGAACTCATGACCCAGCACCATCTCCAACCCCAGGATGAAGATGACGATGCTGCCTGCCACGGCAAATGACTTCACATCGAGGCCCAGCAAGGCCAGAAACTGACGGCCCAGAAAAAGAAACAGGATCATTAGCGCACCTGATGCCAGCGTAGCCTGCGTGGAACGGATTACCCCGCCCGATTTTTCGCGCAGCGATGCGAGAATGGGAACGCTGCCGAGCATGTCGATGACGGCAAACAAGGTGAAGCTTACGGTAATGACCTCCTGGAGATTGAACGCGCTGAATTGCATAGCGTCTGCAAAGATAAACCACGGGTCGGCATCACCGGGACACCAAAAAAAAACTTCCACGGTGTTCGGCCGTGGAAGCTTTTTTTGACAACCCTTCCGGTTGTCCGGATCTTTTGAAAACTTTCGAGGTTTTTTCCTCCCCGGAAATCGACTTTCCGGTTGTAGTGTTTTTGGTTTTTTCACTCCGTCGCTTGTTCAAGGCTCCGGCAAAATAGGATGGTTGGACAGTTGGCTTTCGCTTCGGGCTTTTGACCCTGGCTTTAGGATATTGGCTTTTGTTTGGTTTTTCAGGGCTTTTGTTTCACCCGGTATAGGATTTTAAAACGGGAACAGTTATGATATTTGTTCGCTGTTTTTCTGATGTAAAGATGCACCCGAAAAAAGGCGAACCCTAGCGCAAAACTGCCCTTTTTCCGCATTACACGAATTACGTCGGAACAGGGGCTTTTACCTTCCAACCCAAACGTAGAAATACGATACCCCCGAAACTTTTTTAAAAATTTTTGGAACCGAACACAATAAGGGGAAGTTCCCTGCGTTTATAGTACGGTTTTTCATAGGATATTGGATTTAAAACGGGCTGTATTTCTATACGGCCTTTTTTTATTTTCCGCCTTCAGAACCCTTCATTACCAATAACTTATACAGCCGTTCCACCTCCTCCACCTCGGTTTTCGACAGTACATCACGGTTCCTTAAACGGGCCTGCTGGTAAAGCATCCGCTTATGGGCCGGATGAATGGCCAGAATGGCCTCGATCTGCTTTTTCGCCTCCCCGTCTTCTTCCTTGGCCGCTACCACAACCGGTTTTTCCGATTTGTACCGCGTGGGCATCTTTTTGATGATGGCCTCCAGTGTAGCCAGCCTTGCGGGAGCCACTTTGCCTGTCTTCAGCGCCTTGCCGTGCAAGCCCTCCAGTTGTTTCTTGCTTAGGAAGCCCCGCTCCCGGTATTGTTGCAGCAGGCTGTTTACGAATACCGAATCGGGCAAGGCCGAAACCGTGCTCCGAAGCACATCGTGAATCACATCCACATCGGGCTTTTTTTGTTGCATGCTGTTCTATTTATATAAGGCAAAGGATATGCCATTTGTTGATAAGGTATTGTTAGAAATCCGCCTCGGGTCTTCCGGCAATCACCCCGCTTCGATGAAAGCAATCCCCAATTTCGATACTTTTGAAAAAACCCGAACGCTGAAAATACATAATTATGAAACTGGTCACCTATCTGAAAAACGACGACTTGCAACTGGCCCTGCTGATCAACGGCAGGTTATATGATACCGACGCTCTGCACCCCGACCTGCCCATCAGCATGGCCATGTTTCTCAATTACTGGGACCATGTGTTCCCGCTGGCGAAAGCCGCCGAACAGCAGATTCTTTCAGGAAGCAGCCGCGCCTTCGCAACACTCACGTCCGAGGCAGTCACCCTGCTCGCGCCCGTGCCGCATCCCACCAGTTGCCGCGACGGCTATGCGTTCCGGCAGCATGTGGCGGCCGCACGCAGAAACCGCAAGGTCGATATGATACCCGAGTTCGACCAGTACCCCATTTTTTACTTCACCAACCACAACAGTATACAGGGCCCCGGCGACATTGTGTGCATGCCCGACCATTTCGAAAAACTCGACTTTGAACTGGAGGCGGCTATCGTCATTTGCCGGGAAGGGCGCAATATTCCCGCCGCACAGGCCGATGAGTACATCGGCGGCCTGATGATCATGAACGATATGAGTGCCCGCCGATTGCAGATGGAGGAAATGCTGCTGAACTTGGGCCCTGCCAAGGGTAAGGACTTTGCCACCGCCATCGGGCCCATGCTGGTCACGCTCGATGAACTGCAAGCGTACGAAACCTCCTGCAAGCCAGGCCATACTGGGAAAGCCTGGAACCTGAACATGACCTGCAGCGTGAATGGTGTGGAAGTGAGCCGCGGCAATCTGGGCGATATGGACTGGACCTTCGCCGAAATCGTGGAGCGCTGCAGCTACGGCGTGCAGCTCTTTCCCGGCGATGTGATCGGCAGCGGAACCGTGGGTACGGGCTGCTTCCTGGAACTGAACGGCACCGGAAAACTCAACAATCCCGATTATCAGGAGCAATGGCTGCAGCCCGGCGACGTGGTTGACATGAGTATCGACGGATTGGGTACACTCTCCAACACGATGGTCCGCGATGAAAGCGATTTCTCCATCCTCGCGCTGAAAAAAATGCCCTAAACAACCACGCTTAAAGAACCGGTGGAATTTCCACCTCCCTGCACACATGAAAAGCAACAATGCAAAAGCCGCCGCCGAAATCATTGAATCCGTTTCGTCGGGAAATTTCTATTGCGCCTGCCCCTGCGGCTGCGGGGAAGAGATTCGCTTGAAAGATGCCGATCTTTTTTACCTCGACGATTTTTCTGAATCCGGCAAAGAAGCCCGACAAGAACTGCTCGACGACCTGAAGCAGCAGCGGGCAGACCTGAAGGAAAGGGAAAAGAACATGGCCCAAAGGCCCCGGTTGACGGCCAAAGCGGTGAATGTGGGTTTCATCCTTGAGCGTATTGCCCCCGCCTTCGATCATTTTCCGTTTGCGCACAACGATTGCCGTTCCCTTTTCGACCCCATCGACTATGTCATTTTTGAAGGGCTCAACAAAACAGGCACCGTGAACAGAATCATCTTCACCGATATCAAAACCGGTGCCGCCCGGCTTAAGAACACGCAAAAGGAAATCAAAAATCTGATTGAACAGAAAAAACTTAAATTCCAAACCTACTAGGCCTTTCATTCAACCGTTACGCAGTATGAACAGCAACCAGCTTATCGAATTCTTTCGCCTGCAGCGCCAGATTTTCGGTGTATGCCCGCACAGTGGAAGGGTTTTCCGGCTCAGCGATTGCCATATTTACGACAAGAAGAAGCCGGAGCCCGACTGGCTGCAACAGATTGAAGTTGCACAGGACCGCATTGACCGGGCTGCTGAAAAACTGGATGAGCGCGAAGAAGGCATCCGCGAAAATGCCCGGCAGGCCGGCCGCCGCGAGGCCGACAAGGTCATCCGGAAAATCGACAAGACCTTCCGGCCGCTGAAACTCAATCCCGATGATGCCAAAGTGCTCTTTCATCCGGTAGACTTCATCGTGTTCAACGGAATGAAGACGGGGCAAATGAAAAACCTGATTCTGATGGACAAGGAGAAGGGCAAAACCGACAAGCGCCTGCAGCAAAGCATCCGCCAGGTGGTCGAGAAACAGCGCTATGAATGGGTCACCCTGCGGGTGGAAGACAACGGGCAGATCCGGGAGGAGTGAGCACGATATAATTTGAATTTTTCTGACTCGCCGCTTACATACCAGAATATGAAATCAGTGGTATTTCTGAATTTACTTTCTTGTTTTTTAATTTGTTCATCTTTTAATTCTCGATTCGAATGACAGTAGATCTGGGAGCCATTACTATTCCCGACCGCATGGCCTGGCTCCAACACGCCATTGCACCACGCCCCATCTGCCTGGCTTCCACCATCGACAAAAACGGGCAAGTGAACCTGAGCCCCTTTTCCTTTTTCAATTTATTTTCTTCCAACCCTCCGGTGGTGATATTTTCACCGGCCCGCCGGGTACGCAACAACACTACCAAGCATACGCTCGAGAATGTGCTTGAAGTGCCCGAAGTGGCCATACATATCTGCGATTACCCGATGGTGCAGCAACTCAGCCTGAGCAGTTGCGAATACGAGAAGGGTGTTGATGAGTTTGTAAAAGCCGGTTTCACGAAAACGCCGGCCTCAATTATCCGGCCACCACTGGTTGCAGAGGCAAAAATCAAAATGGAATGCAGGGTGCTTGAAGTCAAAAGCCTGGGCGAACAGGGCGGTGCAGGACAGCTGGTGATTGCCGAGGTGCTGCTGCTGCATGTGGACGAATCGATACTGAACGAGCAGCACACGATGATCGACCAACGCAGGATGGAACATGTGGCCCGACTCGGGGGCGACTGGTATTGCCGTGTAAACGAAAGCAACCTCTTTGTGGTGGAAAAGCCGAACGTGAAACTCGGCATCGGCATCGATTCCCTACCCGAAAGTATACGCAACAGCCGGCTGCTGAGCGGAAACCACCTGGGCCAACTGGCCAATGTACACGAAATGCCGGTGGTGGATCCGGCCTTCCATGACGAACTGTTGAAACAGATCATCGGTTATTATTCCGTCAGTCCCGACGAAATGGAACGGGAACTCCATACCTATGCCGCACAACTGCTCGATAAAGGCTTCACCACCGCTGCCTGGCAGGTATTGCTGGCATTCGCCTGACCAGTGCCATTGATGCCGCTATTGTCTTTGCTTCCACCTACCTTTACCGCCTGATGGAGAAGAATAATTTCATTGATTATATCCGCATTTTCTGCCGCAGCGGACATGGCGGTGCGGGAAGCCGCCACTTCATGCGCACCAAGTACAACGCAATGGCCGGTCCCGACGGTGGCGACGGTGGCCGGGGCGCCCATATCATCCTCAGAGGCAATGCCCAGCTCTGGACCCTGCTGCACCTCCGTTATTATAAGAATGTGCTTGCTGAAAACGGTGAAGGTGGAAAGAAGAATAACCAGACCGGCCGCTTTGGAAAGGATATTGTGATTGAAGTGCCGCTGGGTACCATCGCCCGCGATGAAATCACCGGTGAAAAAGAAGCGGAAATCCTGCACGATGGCCAGGAAGTCATCTGGCTGCGGGGGGGAAGGGGAGGCCTGGGCAATAGTAATTTCAAAACCGCCACCAACCAGGCTCCCGACTATGCCCAGCCCGGCGAACCGGGTGTGGAAGGCTGGAAGCTCCTCGAACTCAAAGTGCTGGCCGATGTAGGACTGGTCGGCTTTCCCAATGCCGGTAAATCCACACTGCTGTCAGTGCTGACTGCCGCCAAACCCAAAATTGCCGATTACGCGTTCACCACCCTCATTCCCCAATTGGGCATGGTGGAGTACCGCGAAGGAAAGAGTTTCTGCATTGCCGACCTGCCCGGCATCATCGAAGGGGCGGCCGAGGGCAGGGGACTGGGGCATCGCTTCCTGCGCCATATCGAACGGAATTCCATCCTGCTTTTCCTGTTGCCGGCCGACAGCGATTCGCCTCGGAAAGAATTCGATATCCTGGTCAGCGAACTGGAACGTTACAACCCCGAAATGCTGCAGAAGAATATGGTCATCGCGGTCAGCAAAAGCGATCTGCTCGATGAGGAACTGACCGCCGATATCGCATCGAACCTGCCAAAGAATGTGCTCCATGTTTTCATTTCCTCGGTTTCGGGTATGGGACTTCCGGCGCTCAAAGACCTGCTTTGGCAAACCCTGAACGCCGGCTGATTCTTGCCGCTAAGCCGCCGGTGTTATGGCGGTCCTCATGTGGCAAAGACCTTTATATGTTTTATGAGTCCCATGCGTATCTTATTAACCGATAAGAGATAAATCGATAAAATATTCTATAAAAAAAAGCGTTTTGCCTGCAAAGTTCCCAACCCCGCCTGCTTTTGTTTGTACATTTGCAAAAATTTGCAGCGGACGGAAGAAGATGGTTATTCCTGTACAAGACAGGAAAATTCGTTAAGGGTCAGGTTCCCCCGGAGAATCCGTTTTCCCGTTCCATCGCACATACAGGCTAAACTCCCGATATGAAAAATTTTGTACTGATAGGAGCCGGCGGCTATATCGCCCCCAGGCATATGAAGGCCATCAAGGATACCGGCAACAACCTGCTGGCGGCTTTCGACCCCAATGATTCCGTTGGCATCATGGACAGCTATTTTCCCGATGCCAGTTTTTTCACCGAATTCGAGCGTTTCGACCGCTATATCGACAAACTGAGGAGGCAGCAAAGCAGCCAGGCGGTGGACTATGTGTCCATCTGTTCGCCCAATTACCTGCACGATTCGCATATCCGCTTCGCGCTCCGTTCCAATGCCGATGCCATCTGCGAGAAACCCATCGTACTCAACCCCTGGAACATTGATGCCCTGCAGGAGATTGAGAAGGATACCGGGCGCAAAGTGCATACGGTGCTGCAACTGCGCCTGCATCCTGCCATCATCGAACTGAAAAAGAACATCGACAACAGTCCCGCCGGAAAAAAATTCGATGTGGAACTTACCTACATCACTTCCCGTGGCAAGTGGTACTTCACTTCCTGGAAGGGTGATGTGAAAAAATCGGGGGGCGTGGCCACCAATGTCGGCGTGCATTTCTACGATATGCTCCACTTCGTATTCGGCAAGGTTGTCGACAACCAGTTGCACTACCGCGATGACTCCAAGGCCGGTGGTTATATCGAGTATGAAAAAGCCCGTGTGCGCTGGTTCCTGTCGGTCGATGTGGAAGATATTCCGGCCGCCGTTCGGGAACAGGGCAAGCGGACCTACCGTATGCTGACGATGAACGGCGCCGAAATCGAGTTTTCCGACGGCTTTACCGACCTGCACACCCGCATTTATGAGGATGTGCTGCGCGGCGGTGGCTTCAGCCTTGAAGACAACCGCGTGGCCATTGAAACGGTGGGCAGCATCCGTGCCCAGGAACCCCGTATGCCCGTATCCGATTACCATCCCTTCCTGCACAATCTGAAAAAATGAGTTATACCAAACACGAAACAGCCCTGGTAGATGATGGTGCTCAAATCGGCGAGGGCACCCGCGTATGGCATTGGGTGCATGTATGCGCCAAGGCCGTAATCGGCACGGGTTGTTCGCTGGGACAAAATGTGTTTGTGGGCAACCGCGTGCATATCGGCAACAACGTCAAGATTCAGAACAATGTTTCTGTGTATGATAACGTGAGGCTCGAGGACGATGTGTTCTGCGGGCCCAGCATGGTGTTCACGAATGTGTACAATCCGCGCTCCGCTGTTACCCGAAAAGACGAGTACCGCGATACGCTGGTGAAAAAAGGAGCCACGCTGGGAGCCAACTGTACCATCGTATGCGGCGTTACCGTAGGCGAATACGCTTTTGTGGGAGCAGGTTCTGTCGTGAACAGGGATGTGCCTGCATTTGCTTTGATGGCCGGTGTTCCGGCACGGCAGATCGGCTGGATGTCGCGATTCGGCGAGCGTATTCAACTGCCCCTGAGCGGATCGGGGGAATATGTTTGTCCGCATACCGGCGACCGCTATGTGTTACGTGAAGGGCGGGTGACGCTTGGCTGATTTTATTCTAACTACAACAACAGTATGAAAATAGTAACCATCATCGGTGCCAGACCCCAGTTCATCAAGGCCGCAGTCGTTTCCCGCGCTGTGTTGCAGCAGTCGGGAAAAATGCAGGAGGTCATCGTCCACACCGGCCAGCATTTCGATGCCAACATGTCCGATATCTTTTTTGAGGAGCTGGACATCCCCAAACCCCATCACCACCTCGGTGTGGGCGGCGGCACCCACGGGCAAAACACCGGAAGGATGATTGAAGGCATTGAAGCCGTATTGCTCAGCGAAAAGCCCGATGCCGTGCTGGTTTACGGCGATACGGACTCAACGTTAGCGGGTACGGTGGCAGCCGTCAAATTGCATATCCCGGTGGCGCACGTGGAGGCCGGTCTTCGTTCCTTCAACCGCCGAATGCCTGAAGAAATCAACCGGGTGCTTACCGACCACGCCAGCGAAATCCTGTTCACGCCCACGCATACCGCGGTGCAAAATCTGCAGCGCGAAGGCATTGCAGCCGAAAAAATAAGGCAGGTGGGTGATGTGATGTATGATGCGGCGCTCTACTATGCCAAAAAGGTGGAGCACAATACAACTCTGTTGTCTTCCCTCGACATACGACCCAAAGAATATGCGTTGGCCACCCTGCACCGTGCCGAGAATGTCGATAACCGCGACCGCTTGTCCGCCATCCTTACCGGACTGGGGCATTACGACCATCCCGTCATCTGGCCCCTGCATCCCCGAACCCGTGCCCGCCTGGCAACATTCGGCATCGACATGCCCGCCAATATCAAGGTGATCGATCCGGTGGGCTATCTCGACATGATCATCCTCGAAAAAAATGCTGCGCTCATCACCACCGATTCGGGCGGGGTGCAGAAAGAAGCTTATTTCCACCGGGTTCCCTGCATCACCATGCGCGACGAGACGGAATGGGTTGAGCTGGTGCAATGTGGCGCCAACACCATCACCGGGGCCGATACCGCCAAAATCACCGCTGCCCTCGGTACCGCAGCCAAAACACCCTCGTCGGTTTTCGACAATGCCCTCTATGGTGACGGTAATACGGGAGTTAAGATTGTGGCTACTTTGCTCGATAGTTGAGGTGATTTTATCTACATCCTGCTAATTATCAATGGTATACGGTTGTCGTCATCGGGCAGACTGTGACCTGTTCGTCTTTCTCAATACCTTTTCGGTGAAGGACCTGTGCCTGCTTCCCTGCAGGCAATATTCCTATCCTCCGGTCGTTATTTGTTTGTCTTATCCAAATATCCGTCCTATGGAAAAGTGTATCGCCATTGTGGTGACCTATAATCGGTTACATCTCCTCAAAGAATGTATCGCAGCGCTCAGAACCCAGACCCGTAAACCGGATGCTATCCTTGTTGTCAACAACGGTGGCCTCGATGACACATCGGAGTGGCTGGGTACACAAAAAGATTTGCTGTCCATTTCCCAGAAAAATATCGGTTCGGGTGGCGGATTCAACACCGGCATCCAGTGGGCCTTCAAAAACGGATACTCGTGGATGTGGTGCATGGATGACGACGGCTATCCCCGTGCCGATGCGCTTGAGAAAATACTGGAACCCGAAACCGGCCGCCTCTGCCTGCGCAATTGTGCGGTGGTCAACAAGGAAGACCGACGCTCCTTCGTATGGAAAACAAAAAATTACCGCACCATCGATGAGGTGAAGGAGAAAATTATGCCCGGTGTCGGCCATCCCTTCAACGGCACTTTGCTGCACCGCAACATCGTGGAGCGGGTGGGTATGCCCAAAGAGAAGTTGTTTGTGTGGGGAGATGAAACTGAATATTATTACCGCATCACCCGCCGCGACCAGATACCCGTGATCACAGTCGCCGACAGCATCCACTATCATCCGGCTGCTTTGTATTCGTTCCGTAAAGACTGGGACCTGCGTACGGGATGGAAAATGTATTATTATGTGCGCAACCGATTCGAAATCGACAAATCGAAGTTTAGCATACCGGCCCTGGCGCTGGCACATTACTGCTGCTTCTTGATTGCCCTTGCAGGGCTCATCCTGTTCTACCAGCGTACGGAGAAGTTGAAGAAGATCGCATTCATGCTCTGGCCCGCTTACGATGCCTTCGCCAACCGGTTCGATGCCACGCCCCAGTCGGTGCAGTTGCGCCTGATCGACAACAGCACCCTTTCTTTGGGAGCCGCCTGGCGCAATTATGCTTCCGGAATCTATGACGGTATTGCTTCTCTCTTTGCTGCACCGCGTCTGAAGCGGCCTCAGCATGCCTGAGTGTATTTGACAATCAATCGCAATTTTCGGCTTCTGCGTTCCTGATCTGCCGAGCGGCAATTCGTTTCTTCCGGTACTCCAGCATCAGCACCAGGGCGATGATGTAAAAAGGCATACAGGGTACCTTATACCTTACCAGCGTTCCGAAGTTGAGGGTGGTGGATCCTACAAAAAAAGCGAACACGATTGCAAAAACAAAGCAGAAGAATATGGCGGAGTCGCTGAACAGCGCCCGCAAAAAGCCCATAGGTCCGCATCTCAGCAATACATAGAGCGTCAGCATCATCAGGGCCAGGCTTTCCAGCGAGGAAAGAAGGGTCGACAGTTTTTTCGATTCCCACAGATAAGGCCGGAAGAGGGTGGCGTTCACCGCCGCCGGAAACATTTTGACCAGGCTCGAAACACTGCCGTCGAATGTAACGCCCAGTCTGAACGACGATTCGGCGAGGTCGGCCATGTTCATGAAATTGCTCTGGGTGGTTTTCACCGATTCGGTGATTTTGTCGAGTGCCAGGCTGCCCATCTGTTCCTGTAATTTATCGGCCAGCAGCAAGTAAGCAAGCAGCATACCGAGCAACAGCGATGTGGTAAGGGCTATCCGGTAGATGGGCCTTTGCAACATCGTTAGCCGTCGTAACAGCAGAAACAGCAGCAGCAGGGGCAGATAGGCGATCAGGATGTAGGGCTTCACCATCCAGATGATGGCGGCACTGGCCACAGCGATGGCAAGTTGAACCGCTGCCGATTTATTATCGATGATGAGCCGGTAAAGCGCAAAGGACAAAAAGCCCATCATGCCCGCACAAATCGGATCTTTCAGGATGCCTGATGTCCAGAACAGGAATGTGGGCAGATAAAGCGTGGCAATAGCCAGTTTCCTGTGCAGTTCGGGATACAGCGCATAGAAAAAACGGAACAGTCGCCAGATACCTCCGAATGCGATCATGGCGAAAAACAGGTTGATGACACTGTACGACTGGAAGCAGAAAAAAGAAAAAACACAAACCAGCTTCGCAATGAAATAATTGCCTTCGTTGGCGAAATAGCCGCGGTTGAGGTAATTGTCGAGCAATTGCTCATCGAAATCCACGCCCGGTGTAAAAAGCAAACGGAAATTAGCCGGGTCTTTAATCATCAGCCGTGCCAGGTTGATGCCCTCATTGTAATACAGCAGCAGCGAATCACCGATTGACAGGTAGTAGTTGAAGAGGATGAACGCGATGCATCCCGTTATTTTTAGCCAGAAGCCGCGGTAGAGATAGCTGCGCAGCAGGGGATCGGTATAGCGGCGGGCACGTAGGTGGACCAACAGTAAGAAGATCCCGACATAAATAGGGAACAAAAAAATATCTGCTGGGGTCATCCGCGGGGAGGCCGGCCTTTGATGGTTCCGGCGCAAACAAATTTATCTCAAATAATGGATTGTGTTTGCAGGACTTCGCGTTAATTTGCCGTCATAAACGCGTTGCGTATGTGCGGCATTTCCGGTGCGATCAATTTCAAGTTGCCCTATGCGCAAATCGGCCGCCTGATGCACCACCGTGGCCCCGATGAGCAAAACGGCTTCTCTGTCGACAATGTCGATCTTTATCATCTGCGTCTGTCCATTCTCGATATCGGCGGCGGAAAGCAGCCCATGCACCTGCACAACCGCTACACCATCGTATTCAACGGAGAAATCTACAACCATACCGAAATCCGCGAAGCGCACCGGCTGGTCGGCAGCACAAATTCCGATACGGAAACGCTTCTTTTGCTTTACGAGAAATACGGCACTGCGTTTCTCCAACACCTCGATGGCATGTTCGCATTCGCCATTTACGACCATGCAGAGAAAAAAATGTTCATAGCCCGCGACCGCTCGGGCAAAAAGCCGCTTTATTATTTTCACGACGGGCAGAAACTGGTTTTTGCCAGTGAACTCAATACGCTGCGCGCACTATTGCCCCTGCAGAAAAACGACCGTGCCCTGTTGCAGTATCTGCGGCTGGGCTCCTGTTTCGGCAAATCAACTCCCTATCTGGGAGTGGAAGAACTGACTGCAGGGTCATATCTGCTGATTGATAGCCGCACGCTGCAGGTGCAAAAAGAAAGATGGTGGCGTGTGACGGATTTTTACCGGAATCCGGTTGCCGACAATTTTGAAGAGGCATCGGAGAAAGTGGATACCCTGCTGCATACCGCGGTAAAGCGGCGCCTGCTTTCTTCCGACCTGGAAGTGGGCTGCTTCCTCAGCGGGGGCATCGACAGCGGGCTGGTCACCGCCGTGGCATCGGCCTATCGTTCTTCGCTCAAGACCTTTACCGTTTCATTCGAGGGTGCATATGATGAGGCGCCGCTGGCCCGGCTGGTTGCAGACAAATATGGCACCACCCATACGGAGATTCGCATTTCATTCGATAAGCTGGCCGATGAGGTGGTCGGTATCCTTTGCCGGTATGGGGAACCTTTTTTCGACAGTTCCTGCATTCCCTCTTTCTATGTGAGCCGGGAGGCACGCAAACACCTTACTGTGGTTTTGAATGGTGACGGGGCCGACGAACTCTTCGGCGGCTACCGGCGCTATGTTCCTTTTTCGCGCTACGATTTTTTCAGCAGTTCCGCTGTGGTACGGAAAAGCGCGCAGTTGCTGCATTACCTCCTGCCTGCGGCCCATGAAAAGAAGAACAGCTACACGCATCTCACGCGGCTGGCAGCACTTGCTGCCCGGTCGGGCACCGGACTCTACCTCTCGGCCGGAGTCGACATTTTTGAAGGGTTTACCGGGGAGTTGCTGATTCCTGAACCGGACTACATGTCCGATATTGATGCGGAAATCGGCGCACTGGCCGGATCCGGCCTTTCGGGATTGCAGAAAATCATGGCGATGGATTTCAACATCAACCTATTCAACGACCTGCTGGTAAAAATGGATATCGCTACCATGGCCCACTCCCTCGAGGGCCGCAGTCCCTTCCTCTGCCGTGAGTTGCTGGAATATGTGCCCCGCATCAGCGACCGCTATAAGATCGATGGCGCCACCACCAAGCATCTCTTACGCAAACTTGCGGGCCGCTATCTTCCGCCGGAACTTGTCGGTCAGCCTAAACGGGGTTTCGAAATTCCACTCAAAAACTGGGTGAACGGGCAGCTACGGCAACCGATTGCCGACTACCTGGGCAGCCCCAATGCCTGCCACCGCGATTACCTGAAACCCGGGTTTGTTGACCGGCTGCTGCACCGGCCCGGCGCTATTCCTGCCGAAAAAAGGGCCAAGATGCTCTGGACCCTGTTCAGTCTGGAGTGCTGGTACCGCCACGTCTGTCTGGACGACCCCGCCCGCCTCTATGAGGCTCCAAAACCGTTTAAGGCTTAGCCCTTTTTCACCCTCGCGGCATCTACATTTCCGCTTTTTTTCACCCCCGGCCGGTTTCGGCAAACAAATTAAGTTCCGGATTGTATTTATAGTCTAAAATGGTCGTATGAACGCTTTTACCATCAAAGATCTGGAGAATCTCTCGGGCATCAAGGCCCATACCATCCGGATATGGGAACAGCGCTATCATTTCCTGAAACCCAACCGTACCGATACCAATATCCGTTACTACAGCAACGACGATCTCAAGAAAGTGCTGAATATCGCCCTGCTCAACAAATACGGCTTCAAGATTTCGCATATCGACAAGATGAACGAGTCCGATATGAAGGACAAGGTCATGCTGCTCTCATCCGCCGAAGCCCAGCAGGAACGTATTGTAAATGAGCTGATTGAAGGCATGATCGAACTCGATATCGACCGCTTCGAATCGCTGCTCAACAAGCACATCAAGGCCCGGGGCATTGAACGAACCATTTCACAGATCATCTTCCCCTTTCTGGAGCGCACCGGTATTCTCTGGCTCACTAACCATATCAATCCCGCCCAGGAGCACCTGGTCACCAACATCATACGCCAGAAGCTGATGGTGGGCATCGAATCCTGCAACCCTTCTTTCCGGGTGAACAAAAAGATTCTGATGTTCCTGCCCGAGGGAGAATACCATGAGCTGGGATTGCTTTTCATGTACTTTGTTTTCCGCAGCCGCGGTATACAGGTTTTCTATTTAGGCGCCAATATTCCCGTTAAAGACGTGGCGTTCGTGGCCAAAATCAAGTCGCCCGATTACCTCTACACCCACCTGACGGCCATGGGGGCCCATTTCAATTTCGACAAATTCATCCATCAGGTCAGTCATACCTTCCCACAGTCTTCCATCATTATTTCCGGAAACCTGACCCGGCCTTACGAGAAAAAGGTACCTCAGGGTATCAGTCTCAAGAAATCCCTCTCCGAAATGATGGAGTTTGTAGCCGGCCTGCATTCCCAGGCCTGATTTAACCATTCTTTTTTATAATTTATTGTAAATCAATTTACTATCTGTGTTCTGCTGTTCAAATCGGAATGACCTCCCGAATCTGTAACTGAATTTGGGCGAAGTAAAATGTTTAACCTTTTTTTTTAAAAAATAAACAAAATTATTTTTTTGAACCAACTGTACTGTTTAGTTTTGAACTACTAAAAATTAAACAAGATGTCTGCTGCCGAATTCAACCAACTCCTGCTGCATAACGCCGATTTCCTGAAAC
>JBIIDU010000149.1:0-5796 GCA_044238165.1 Ferruginibacter sp.
GGGCCGTGGTTCAAAACGGAAAAGATGGGTATCCACCACATTCGGTATCACCGTACAAGGCGTCTTTATTCCGTAACTCCCGATCTGCTGGCCCAGGTTTTGCGAAACGGGAAGCAGCATTGAGGCACCGTTCAGGATTTTTTTCGTAAGCATCACAAACCAATTTCCCATTTCCTTCAGATTGGGCCGTGCCCCGGGGTCGTAACCCGTCCAGTGCTCTGTGACGAGGTATGGGATACGGTGTTTCTTCTTAATGCGCAGGGCGAACCAACCCGCCTTCATGGCAACATGCACATGGATCAGGTGCGGCAATCCGAATGTGCGGACAATTTCCCCGAACAACCTGCGCTGCAGTTTGAAATAGACAAAAGCGGAATGAAGCGGTTCAAGGTAGCGGCCGAGTTTACCGGGGCCGTAATAGGCTATAAATGTGTGCAGGTTATTGCTGCTGCTGCGAAAAATTTCAGTCGTACCTGGAGTAAGGTGCTCATCTTTCAAGACCGCAACCACAAAAAGATTTGTAAGAAAGGGCGCCACGGAACGGGCATGCCGCTCAATGAAATCACCGGTGCTGGGATTGGTCCTGTTCGGATACCAGCTGGCAAGCCAGAGAATATTCATTTGATTTCCGTTGACGGGCAATTTAAAGCATTCTTATCCGAACAAAAAGCGGGACAGTTCAGGAGGGAATCTGACCGGATATTTCCTCCATGGAGATGGCGTTGTGGCTCTCCGCATAAATGCAATCTCCGTTTACAATCAAAAGCACCTGGGGAGATTCATGAGGAACAGCAAATCTGTCTGCTATAGCCGTTGACAGCTCTCGGTGCCGGAGCAAATCGAGATGGTGGAAGTCGATGGTTTCGGGCGCCCTGGAACGCTCAAGCCTTGATTTGGCCATGGTGCTTATCGAACACCGTGTACTGTGCTTGAAGATAACCTGAGGTCGGGCTGATGAGCGCAAACACAAATCCTCCAGCGCTTCAGTGCCGGTCAGTTCGGTCCATAACATTGTGGAGAAATTAATGGATTATCTTATCGGTCATCGGACATCCGGTGCCTCTTCTGCTTGGACCACAACCTGTTACAAGCACGGCAGCAATGATGACGATGAAAGATGTCAACAATATTTTCTTCATTATATCAGATTTTCTATTGGGTTAATCCAAAAGTACTGCCAAAACGGGAAAATTCAGGAAAATATTGCCATTTTGTCGAAATCGGTCTTGAAAACTCTTTAATTCGGAAAATACATTTAGGTTTGTCACTGTCCATAAATTTCCGTTCTGTTGAAAGCATCCTTCCTATCCTTCAAATCTGTCCTGTCATTTTCCTAAATCAATGTTGATGCCGCTTCAATTAAACCGACCGCTTGCATTTTTTGACCTAGAAACCACCGGTATCAGCCTGTCTGCAGACCGGATTGTGGAAATCGCCATCATCAAAATAATGCCCGACGGCAGCCGTATTCCCAAGCGCAAGCTGATCAATCCGGAAATGCACATTCCGGCTGAAAGCTCCGCGATACATGGTATCACCGACGAGATGGTGGCGCATGCCCCCACCTTCAGGCAATGTGCCAACGAACTGAAACAGTTTTTCGAAAATTGCGACATCGCCGGGTATAACAGCAACCGCTTCGATGTTCCCATACTCATGGAGGAATTTCTCAGGGCGGGGATGGATGTGGACCTGAGCCAGCGTAAGATGGTGGACGTGCAGCATATCTTTTACACGATGGAGCCGAGGACGTTGACGGCAGCATATAGGTATTATTGTGACAAGGAGCTCAACAATGCACACAGCGCAGAAGCCGACGTTCACGCAACAATCGAGGTGCTCCTTGCCCAGATAGACCGTTATCCGAAGCTGGGCGACAGCATCGACTCCGTGCTGAAAGTTATTGGCGAGGAAAAAGTTGTCGATTATGCCCGCCGTTTTGTTTTTGACGAACGCGGTGTCGAAGTGTTCAATTTCGGAAAGCACAAGGGAAGGCCCGTCACCGATGTGCTGAAAGCCGAACCGCAGTATTACGACTGGATGATGCGGGGCGACTTTCCTCTGCATACCAAGCAGAAACTCACCGAAATTCTCAACCGGACACTGATCCGGAACATGTGACCCTTATACGCTGCGTACAATCAAATTTCACTGAACTATACCTACATTCGCTGAATCCAGTTCACAGGAGTGGAAAAACTAGTCATCATACCTACTTATAACGAGAAGGACAATGTTGCGTCCATCATAAGGGCCGTATTCGGTCTGAACCAGGGGTATCATGTCTTGATCATCGATGACGGATCGCCTGATGGAACGGCCGCTATTGTACGCAGCCTTATGCCAACCTATCCAGGTCAGCTTTTTCTGGAAGAACGAAAGGGTAAGCAGGGTCTCGGTACCGCCTACATCCACGGCTTCAGGTGGGCGCTGAACCACGGCTACCGTTTTATTTTTGAAATGGATGCCGATTTTTCACACAACCCCGCCGACCTGGAACGTTTGTACGAAGTATGTGCGGAAGGCGCAGGCATGTCCGTAGGATCGCGGTATGTGAAAGGCGGAGCGGTGGAAAACTGGCCGTGGGACCGTATTCTGCTTTCCAAGGGTGCCTCTCTTTATACCCGGCTCATTACCTGGATGCCTATCAAAGACCCCACCGCCGGCTTCGTATGTTACCGACGCGAAGTGCTGGAGCAAATGAATTTTGCCGGCATCCGTTTCGTTGGCTATGCATTCCAGATCGAAATGAAATTTGCAGTGTGGAAGCTCAACTTCCTGATTGCGGAAGTGCCCATCACGTTCCGTGACCGGAAATACGGCGACAGTAAAATGAACAAGGGTATTGTGAAAGAAGGCATCTGGGGCGTGTTGCAACTCCGGTGGATGAGCCTCTTCAAAAACTACCGCAGCGGTGTTAAAAACAACACATCCGGATCAGACACCCGTACCGATAAATCCGAAAGGGGAGAAAAATTAAATCCCCAACATCCCTGATTTTATCTTCCTGCCAGTTACCGGTATGCCGGGTGGTATTGCTGCAAGGTGTTTCGAAGGAACCCCCTGTCAATATGCGTATAGATTTCTGTTGTGGTGATACTTTGATGGCCGAGCATTTCCTGTACCGCCCGAAGGTCGGCCCCGCCTTCAACCAGATGGGTGGCAAAGGAATGGCGGAAGGTATGTGGCGAAATGGTTTTGGAAATTCCAGCCTTCCCGGCCAGCTCCCTGATGATCAGAAAAACCATCACCCGGCTAAGGCCACTGCCGTTTCGGTTCAGAAAAACAAAATCTTCAAACCCCGGTTTTATCGAGACATGAACACGGATCTGGCTTCTGTAAATTCCGATGTATTTGATGGCAGCTTCTCCGATGGGTACCAGGCGTTCCTTATCGCCCTTGCCGATCACCCGGATATAACCCTCCTCCAGCTGCAGACAACTGATTCGCAGATTCACGAGCTCGCTTACACGTAAGCCACAGCTGTACAGTGTTTCCAGCATGGCCTTGTTGCGGCCACCTTCCGGTTTGCTCAGGTCGATGGCCCGGATGAGTTGCTCGATTTCAGCGAAGCTGAGCACATCCGGCAAGGTCCGGACCTGTTTGGGGGTTTCCAGCAGGGCTGTGGGATCGGTGGTGATGATCTGCTCTGTAAGACAGTAACGGAAAAATCCGCGCAACCCCGAAATGATTCTTGCCTGGGAGGCGGGTGTCATGCCCAAACGTGCCGTCCATTGTACAAACTCTTCGATTTGGCTCAGGCTTATCGCTCCCGGAGCATCCTTTTTTCCGTTCATTTCCTGAAAAGCAAGGAACTTGTCCAGATCATGCAGGTAGGCCTCCACCGAATTTTCGCTGAGTGATTTCTCCAGTTGCAGATAAGCCTTGAATCCTTTCCGGTAGGGTTCCCACATGCTTTGGCTATTTGCTCCAAATTTAGTCAATACGGCGCTGAACCTGTCCGCGGCAATTTCCCGCACTCAGCTTCCAATCAAATCCGGGGGATAAAAATCGGACAAACCTTGCTAGTTTTACCTCCTGCAAATAAACAAAACACAGGTTCCAACGCCTCTTGACAACATGCCAGAAGCACATCCGTACATTGCAATACTGACGCGGGCCATCGGGTTGGAGGAAGAGGCCCAGAAGGAACGCTACCGGCTGAACGAAACCCATTCGCTGAAAGCGCTCAAAGCGGCAGGGCTGGCACTTCATCCGATTCGGGTGACACGCAAAAATTACGGATATGCCGATTACCCCGAAATCAGTTTCCGGCTCCCCTACCCCCTGGAAACATCCGCTTTCAGATCGGGAGCCGCCATTGAATGTTTTTCAGCCGGAGAAGAGTCGGTGAAAGGCATGCTGCTGCAACTCGAAGGGCAATCCGGAGAAATGCGGCTCTACACCCCCGATTTCCCCGACTGGATCGAAGACGAACATACGGGAATCAAACTTGCCCCCGATCAGCATACTACCGAAGTAATGCGCACTGCACTGAAAGCAATTTCCGCACACCCACGGATGAACGCGCTTTTTGAAAAATTGCATCCGGATCTGCGTGCTGCCATGAATACAGGACAGTCTGTTCCGCTTTCACCATTCGGCCATACAGGATTGAATGAGAGCCAGCGAACGGCAGTTTCCGCAATTCTCGAAAACAAGGAAATCGTTGTGGTGCACGGGCCTCCCGGAACGGGAAAAACAACCACCCTCTCAGCAGCCGTGACCGCTTTGGTGCAGGAGGGAAAAAAGGTATTGGTTTGTGCGCCCGGGAATGCGGCGGTGGATCATTTCGTAAAAAAACTGATGGACGCCGGAATCAACGTATTGCGCACCGGCAATACCGGCAAAGTTGACGAGGCTGTTTACAGCCGGACCCCCGAAGCGCTGCTGGCAGGCAACAGAAGCATCCGGGAAATAAAGCAACTGAAAATACGCGCGGAGGAATACCGGAAGATGGCCATGAAATACAAGCGGCAGTTTGGCCGGGCAGAGCGGGAGCAGAAGCAACTGCTGCTGAAGGAAGTGAGGGCCATCCGCATGGAGATAAAAAAAATCCAGCAGTATGAGGAGGAGAAATTGTTCAGAGAGGCCGATGTGATTGCCGGCACCCCGGTGGGATTGTACGATGCCGGTCTGCAGCGGCTCCGCTTCGACACGCTGGTGATCGACGAAGCAGGGCAATGCCTGGAACCGTTGGCCTGGTGTGTGTTTCCGCTTGCTGAGCGGATTGTACTAGCCGGCGACCACTTACAGTTGCCCCCAACCGTAATCAGTACCGACGCAGCGAAAGAGGGATTAGCCCGTTCCATACTTGAAGTGGCAGCCAATTCCCTGCCCGGTGTCCACCTGCTCGATACCCAGTACCGGATGAAGCCCTCCATTGCAGGGTTTTCCAGCGATTATTTTTATGGCGGCCGCCTGAAGACGGCAAGCCATATCGAGGATACGGACAGGCACCTGGTTTTCATCGATACCGCCGGATCGGGCTTTGAAGAAAAATACTTACCCGACGAGGCAGGAATTGAAAATGAGGGAGAATTACAGACCTTGCTGAAAATCATTGAGGAGGAATCTTCTGAACCGGGACGTATCGCTTTCATATCGCCTTATGCCGCGCAGGTTGCCGCGGCAAGAAAGATATTACCTCCGGAAATCCGAAGCAGCACTATCGACAGTTTTCAGGGACAGGAGCATCCGGTGGTATTATTGTCGCTGGTACGGAGCAACGACGAAGGGCAGATCGGATTTTTGAAAGATTACCGGCGCATGAATGTGGCCATCACCCGGGCGCAG
>JBIIDU010000150.1:0-5748 GCA_044238165.1 Ferruginibacter sp.
GTCCTGAAAACTGTAGTTTTTCACAGTGCTGCTGTTTCCTGCACCACGGACAAAAGCAAGGTTGGTGAAGTTGGTTCCGTCATAACTTCTTTGGATTTCAAAACGGGCTGTATTTATTTCCTGGCTGGTCTGCCAGTCGAGGTAGGCTGTGCCGTTGGCATAGCGTCCGTTGAACGAGGTAAGTTTCACAGGTAGGGGCCCGCAATCGGCTACGGACAAAAGAAAATCATTGTAATCGCCGCATCCGGCATTGCCAAGCGATTGTTCAGATGCTGCCACCACCATCCGATAGCGATAGCCGTTCATCAATGCATTGACTGTGCCGGCGTTGTAAGTGACAGTATAGGAGTTATTGCTGAACGTGCTTTGTTCCGGACCGGAAAGGTCGTTGTAGATTGATCCGCCATCGGTACTGAGCTGCATTTTGTGCCAACTGTTCAAAGACGAGGGGTCGTTGACGGTGAACAATAGATTTGCTGCATTGCCGGAACAGGCATTGGCCGGACCTTCGACGCTGATATTCGACTGGCAAACATTGAGCGAAATATCGTCAATCCCAAAATCGTTGCCACTTGCAACCGCGGTATTGTTGATAAACTGAAGGTTGATGGTGTCGGAAGTCGCGGTGAATGTGCCGCTGAATTTCACCCAGGCCGGAGCAGATTGGTTGGAAATGATTCCCGACCGGGCAATAACGACATCATTTTGTTTGACGACGATATCGGGTGAGGTGCTCGGCCCGGAACCAGGTAATACATTGATAGCCCAGGCGGAAAACTCATAAGTGGCGCCCTGGCAAACCGGTATAGACTTGATCTGCTAAAACTGTTTGCTGAAATTTGGAGTAGGCGCTCCGTTGATCACCATGTAATAGCCACCGTCTCCGGTATGATCGGAACCTCGCCAGTCGCCTTTGATACAATTACCCCCGGCGCTGTTGCCTACTGTTTTAAGGATTGCGTAGCGGCCTTCCGGACCCAGTCCAGCGCTTGCCGCAGTGTAGGTATAATCTGAACAAGGCCTGATTACCCCGCTTTCGGTGCAGCCATTCAGTGAATTTCCGGCATTTCCGGAGGGGCTGTAAGTATTTGAACCCGATGCGATACAGGCTGCTGCTGTATTCACGCTGATAAAGGGCTGGCTGAAGCTACCCTTGGCGCCTAAAATGTTAGGGCCTTTTGTTCCGGTGCATTGTGCGGATGCTGCATGATTGAAGCAAATCCCCGCCGCAGTGAGGAAAAGTGCTGAAAGCGTTTTCATAAATAATCTTTTGCAATGAGTGAATCAGTTTCTTCATGGCATTACAAAAGATAGGAGGATTAAAACGTTTTCTTTGCGGCGGTGGTAAAACACCGTTTATGAAAAGGAGCCGGTGGTATTATGGGCCACCGGCTCGCTTACGGGTTATTTTTTCTGCAGTTTGCCGGTATAATTGAACCGGTCGTTATATACCTGCACATAGTAGGTTCCCTGTGGTAATGCGGGCAACTGGTTCAGAACAAAAGAGTTGTTGCCTTTCGTGGTTTGCAGGTTGCGCTGATACACCATCTGGCCGGTGCTGTTACGGAGCATCAATGTGGCATTGGCTGCAACTGGGGAACTGAATGATACGGTGAACTGGCTGCTGAATGGATTCGGGAAAATATCCATGCCGGTATTTTCACCAAGTGCAAGCCGGATGATGTTCGATAAGGTCGATTTGCCATCCAGATCAATCTGCTTCAGCCTGTAGTACACGTATTTGCCTGTGCCTTCGGTGTTGTCGCGGTAGTTGTAGTTCCTTAGGGAGTTGCTGTTTCCTGCACTGCGGACAGTGGCGATACTGTTGAAGCGCATGCCGTCGAAGCTTCTCAGGAGTTCAAAACGGGCGGTATTGATCTCCTGGCTGGTTTGCCAGTCGAGGTAGGCTGTACCGCTGGCATAGCGGCCGTTGAACGCAGAAAGTTTCACAGGAAGCGGGCCGCAGTCGTTCACAATGATGGTATAGTCATTGTAAGAGCCGCAGTTGGGACTGCCCAGGGCCTCCTGGGAAGCTGCTGTTACGAAGCGGTATTTGTAGCCGTTCATCAGCATGTTGGCGGCACCAAGATTATAGTTCACCGAATAGGTGTTTCCATTGAATGTTGCCTGTTCAGGCGCAGTAAGGTCGCTGTAGGTGGTGCCTGCATTGGTGCTTAGCTGCAGTTTGTACCAGCTGTTCAACTGTGCGGGATCGGTGACAGTGAAAGTCGGGCTCACATTGTTGCCGGAGCAGATGTTTGCGGGACCTTCCACGGCAATTTGTGATTCACAGACATTGATGGAAACATCATCAAATCCGAAATCGTTGCTGGTAGCGAATACGGTATTGTTGACCGCCTGAAATTCCACCGAGCTGGTTGTGGCGGTGAAAGTACCCGATATTTTGATCCAGGCGGGTATGGCTTTGTAATCAATCGGGCCGGAACGAGCTACTTCCACACCGTTGATCTTGAGCGAAATATCGGGGCGTGCGTTGGCCGGTATGCTGGAATAGGTTGAAGGCAGTACATTGATGGCCCAGGCCGAAACTTCATAGGTTGAACCGATGCAGACGGGGATATTCTTGACCTGATAGAAACGCTGGTCGACTGAGCTGTTGTGTGCTCCATTGACCACCATGAAATAACCACCGTCGCCGGTGTGGTCCGAACCTTTCCACTGACCTTTCAGGCAGTTGAAGCCGTTGGCATCTCCAATCACTTTCACGACCGAGTAGCTGGGTTCGGGATCCAATCCACGGGCTGCAGCGGTATAAGGGTAGGGAGAACAGGGCAGTATTTCACCTGTGGAGGAACAACCGCTGAGCGCTTTGCCCACATTGCCCACCGGGCTGAAGGTACTTGTGCCTGATGCTGCACAAGCGGCAGCAGCCGGATTGATGGTTACGAAAGGTGCACTGAAACTTCCTTTGGCACCCAGAATATTCGGGCCTTTGGTTCCGGTGCATTGTGCGTTGATTTGCTGGGTTGCGAAAAGAGCAAGCAGCAGGCTGAGGGTGTTACAAAACTGTTTCATCTTTTGCGATTTAGAAGTTAATAAAACGGTATTGCAAAAGATAAAGGGATCTAAAACGTTTGAGGGAAAACCTCAGATGGCTTATCAGGGATAGAAGAGATACGGATAGAACAAGTAATACACAAATGTAAAAAGCTTTTTGGTTTAAAAAAATATTTTTTGGGCAAAATTTCTATATTTATAACTTGTATCTGTAAGTTCATGCTTTATAGAAAGCTATGACGTTGAATCCCACCCCCAATTTTCATAAAAATTTCCGTTTTGACGGTTCGGGCGGCTTGCCGCTCTGTGCTGATCTGGCATTTCCGCAATCAGATGCAGCCTGTCATCTGGTGATTTATTGTCATGGCTTCTGCGGGTTTAAGGACTGGGGCAATTTCGACATCATTGCCGCTTTGTTCGCCCAAAGGGGTATCGGTATGCTGAAATTCAATTTTTCACATAACGGTACTTCGCCGGATTACCCGTGTGACTTTGTAAATGAAGAGGCTTTTGGAAATAACAATTATTCGAAGCAACTGGAAGATATCGGCATTGTGGTTGACCGGGTAATGAAGGAAGACAGTCTTATAGCCGGGCCGGCTTTCTCGGGCAACATTCACTTGATCGGACACAGTCTCGGTGGCGGGCTGGCTATTTTGTACGCCACGAACGACAAGCGCATCCGATCGGTCACAAGCTGGGCAGGAATCCATCAATGCAAGACTCCCTGGGGCAACTGGTCACCTGAAAAAATGCAGGAATGGAAAGAGAAGGGCGTTGCTTATTATGTCAACAACCGCACCGGACAGCAACTTCCGTTGTATTATCAGTTGTACGAGGATTATGCGGCTCACAGCGCCGAACTTGATATTGGTAGAGCAATCCGTTCACTGGAGATTCCGGTTTTGTTGTGTCATGGCAGCAGGGACGCCGCTGTTCCTGTGGAAGCTGCGTATCACCTGAAACAAATGCAGCCTGAAGCCGAATTGTTTGTTCTGGAGAGTGACCATGTGTTCGGCAGATCACATCCCAACAGGGAAAACCGGATTCCGGATGCCATGATTAAGGTGGTTGAAAAGACAATCGCATTCATCCACAGGCAAGAATCAGGAGCTGATGGATGAATGCGTGTAATTTATTTGCGGGCTGCAAATTCCTCGCGAATGATGTTGAGCGCTCCTCCGGCCCTGAACCAGGCAATCTGTTGTTCGTTGTAGGAGTGGTTCACCTGGATGGTTTCATTGCTGCCGTCGGCATGGTTCAAAACGACCTGCAGCGGCTTGTTGGGTGTGAAGGCAAGCAGCCCTTCAATATCGATGGTGTCGTCTTCCTGAATCAGATTGTAATCCTCCTTGTTGGCGAAGGTAAGCGCCAGCATACCCTGCTTCTTCAGGTTGGTTTCGTGGATGCGTGCGAAGGATTTCACCAGTACCGCCCGGACACCCAGATGACGGGGCTCCATGGCGGCATGCTCTCTCGAACTTCCCTCACCGTAGTTCTCGTCGCCCACTACAATGGTGCCGATGCCTGCTTTTTTGTATGCCCGCTGGGTGGCCGGAACAGGTCCGTGCTCTCCGCTAAGCTGGTTCTTGACCGAATCGGTTTTTTCGTTGAAAAAGTTTACTGCGCCAATCAGCATGTTGTTGCTGATGTTGTCGAGGTGGCCGCGGAATTTCAGCCAGGGTCCAGCCATACTGATGTGGTCTGTGGTGCATTTTCCCTTCGCTTTGATGAGCAGCCTGAGTCCTTTCAGGTCGGTGCCTTCCCATTTGCTGAACGGTTCCAGTAACTGTAGCCGTTTGCTGTCGGGCGATACGACCACTTGCACTTTGCTGCCATCGGCGGCAGGGGCCTGATAGCCTGCATCCTCCACCGCAAAGCCACGGGGTGGAAGTTCTTCTCCGGAGGGCGGGTCGAGTTTTACCTGCTCGCCCTTGTCGTTGGTCAGTGTGTCAGTCAGCGGGTTGAAACGAAGGTCGCCTGCAATGGCCATGGCCGTTACCATTTCGGGGCTTCCTACAAAGGCATAGGTATTGGGATTGCCGTCGGCGCGCTTGGCGAAGTTGCGGTTGAAACTATGTACGATGGTGTTCTTCTCTTGCTTTTCCGCCCCCATCCGGTCCCACATACCGATGCAGGGGCCGCAGGCGTTGGCGAAGACAGTTGCTCCGATTTTGTCGAAGACCGACAGGAAACCATCGCGCTCAATGGTATAGCGCACCTGCTCGCTGCCGGGAGTGATGGTGAATTCTGATTTCAACTTCAATCCTTTCTCATTGACCTGTTTCGCCAGGCTCACAGCCCGGCTGATATCTTCATACGACGAGTTGGTGCAACTACCGATCAGCCCCACTTCTATTTTGGTAGGCCAGCCATGGACTTCTGCCGCTTCTTTCATTTTTGAGATGGGGGTTGCCAGGTCGGGCGTAAAAGGCCCGTTCAGATGGGGCTCGAGTGCCGACAGGTCGATTTCAATGACCTGATCGAAATATTTCTCCGGTTGTGCATAAACTTCCGGATCGCCAGTGAGGTGTTCGGCAATTGTATCGGCCATTTCAGCGATTTCCTGCCTTCCGGTAGCTTTCAGGTAGCGGCTCATGCTGGCATCGTATCCGAAAGTGGAAGTGGTAGCGCCTATTTCGGCACCCATGTTGCAAATCGTGCCCTTGCCCGTGCAGCTCAGGCTGGTGGCTCCTTCTCCAAAATATTCCACCACGGCTCCGGTGCCAC
>JBIIDU010000151.1:0-5738 GCA_044238165.1 Ferruginibacter sp.
TCCTACATAAAGCGCATAGTCTATTTTCCGGTAAATCCGACGCAAATACAAGGTCCGGATAAGTGTGCGCCATGTCGGTTGCTTCCGAAGAAAAGTGGAATCGCCTCGGAATATGATGGGAATGCGTCTATGAAAATACCGGATGCACTTCCAGTGACTGTCGAAATTCCATCCAAAAATCAGAAGTGCGTCGGGCTTCCACGCGCTTATCATCCGGTTCAGATCCGGATTGACGATTCCCTTGCGGTGATGCGATCCGGGCTCTTTGGCCGTGTTGTTCACAAATTCATAGTCGTAACCATCGAGTAAGGGAATGTCCCATTCAATGTGCTTCGAAAATCCAGGATCGAATTTTTTACCTTTCGCAACCTGGCTCCAGGTGTAGAAAACGCGAATCTGTATATGACGCCGCTCACTCAACATCCGGAACCAGGGTGCATTATACTGGATTGGGTGAGTGGTCACTATCGCCAGTCGCTTCCGGACATTCATAGTGGTACTATCTGGTTGAGCATTTCAGCAAGCCGGCCGGTAACCTCCCTTGCCGAATAGCTTTCAAAAAGAGTCATGTCGACTTGCCGGGGATCGTATGATGCAAAAAAATTGCGGTATTGTCGAAAAGAATCAGCCATTTCCCCGCGCATAGCCGATGGTTCTGTCAATTGCCCGAAAGTATAAACCAACCCCGAATTTGTTTCCTGCATCACACGGGCTGCGCTGCTCTCTTTGTGGAGTATAGCCCAAATTGGCTTTCTCGACAAAACGGCCTGATAGGTTTTGGATGGGGTATAGTGTGGCTCGGTACTGCCCAGAATGAATGCGCCAGCAGCCTCGTGGATATGGACCAGCACATCCAGATAAGGGATACGCCGCGGATGTTCAAAAACTACCGATTGCCATACCGAACCGGAGCGGGCCATGTTTTCAATGACCGTCATACCGGAAGCATCCGGTTTTCCGGTTCCGATAAAGTGGAATTCCACGTCCCGGAAAAGTTCGGGATTCAGTCGTATGGTTTCAAAAAGAAGCTGTAACAGTCCATAAGCCTTGGGCAATAAGGCTCCGGCGTATACCAGTTGCAACTTGTCGGATTTTTTCTCGAACAAATACGACCGACAATTTCCAGAGCGTACAAACCGATGGTCTTCCTCCTCTCCACCATAAGGCATGGCGCCCCGGACAGTTTGGTCTGCCAGGTATGGATTCCGTTCCAGCACTCCTTCATAATATCCGGAAGCTACTCCTGTTATCAGCGCTGCTTTCCGAACCGCTATCGGCTCCAGGAAACGTGCCAGCCGGGTACTGAACCAGTGCCGGGAAAATACTTTTTCGCTGCCCGGGAATACATGTACCCAGGGATCGATGTAATCAATCCCATATTTGACGCCTGTCCGGGCGTGCAACCATCGGCCCAGAAGCGCAGGATAAAACGATGGAATGGGGATATAGAGAAATTCAATCTGTTCCGTTTTGATGATTTTCCGCGCAGCTTTGTATAATTGGAAGAAGGCACGAAGTCCGAGGTCGCCAATCAGCCGCGGGCGGGTCAGCGGAAAAGCCTTCACCTTATAAACCCTGAGTGAGGCAGGTACAAGTTTCATAAGTTCCCAGTCGGGCGTCTCTTCATAGTAGCGTTCATGTACGGTCAGCACCTGAGGTTCCCAGCCAAAGGCGGGAAGATGCCTTGCAAACAAACGGGTCCGATGAACCGCTGCCAGATTGGAGGGAGGAAAATGGGGTGCGATAAACAAGATCTTCCTCATAACGCTTAACTCAACTCATTTCTGTTATGTTTAAAAAAGAGGACGCCACATTATATTTTTTATTTCAATTATAATGTTACTGGCAAATTCAATGCCATGCGCCACTGACCGATGAGTTGTCCGGATTGCTGTTCCCAGCTATGTGATTTCGATTTCTCAAAACGGTCTGTATACCCAGAAAAGATCATGGAACGGTTCGCAAGCAAGTATTCTACTATCTTCCTTACTGATTCCGGAGAAAAGGAAGTAAGTACCCCGTGGTCCGGAAACTGATGGATGAAACTTCGCTGGGCAAGCGTATCGGTCGCCAAGATGAAAAGCCCCGACTGGAAGTAAGCCCATATCTTGTTGGTCAGACATATATCGCGATTCAGGTCATCCATTGGATCTTCAAGAGCAAGTCCAATGTCGTGCAGACCAAGTTCGGCATGCAGTTCCGCCTGACTGAGCGGCTCCTTACAAACAATATAATTTCTTTTCTCAACCTCCTGTTTCCGGAAAATGGGCCGACAGGAACCGATCAGTGTCAACTGGAAAGAATCACTGTACCGGTCAAGTATGGGAAGAATCCGTTCTATTCCCCTTCCATAATCTACATGCTGGGAGAACCAAACCAGTTTCAGTTTGGATGTCGGGCTGGATTCTTTCGTCAATTTCCTGAATTCGGTCTGAGGAAAAACATTGTTGACGACAAGATGATTTTCCGATTTGCGTTTTGTATGCTTCAATGAATGTTCCCTGATCAGGGGGGATGCATAAGAAACATATGCCGCTTTATCAAGCAACTTATCCATCAAACGGGCCGATGCCACTTTCACAGACGAGGCGATATTTTCGCCGGGATGATAATCCTCTACATCGAGGGCAAAGGAAGCCGACCATTTCCGGGCGAAAAAATAGGCAGGATAAAAGGCGGCCGGATTGTGTGCAATCACCAGATCGGGCTTAAAACCGGCAGGGATATTCCAATTCAGCAACTGCAGGCTGCGCTTGCTGATGGCTGCGGCAGCACAAATCATACTGGAAGGTAAAAAAGGCAATAACAACCTTCCTACCCATTCCCCTATCGAATAAAACAACCATCTGAACAAATGCTGTCTGTTTGTTTGCAGATAATGAAATCGAACCCTGTCCGGGGAATATTGCCCGGAAACCGCTTCATCATATTTATCGGTCCAGGCCGAAAGATGAAACGCCACAACCTGCACGAAGGCACCCAGCTCGACAAGTAACTGCAATTCCTTTTGAAGGCGTGGGTTGGCGGTCAGGTTCGTGCTGGTAAGAAGAAGCACAGATTTCCCACGGGTAATAATTTCTATGGATTCAGCTGTTTTCGTAGAGTTCCAGGTGTTTTTTTGCCAGCCCGGAGAATGAAACCGGAGGTTTGACCATACGCTTCATCACAAGAATCTGTGAAGTGTCCTGAACGAGCTGTTTTATCCGTTCTGCCAGGTCATCGGCCGAATTGAAAGCAAAAAGAAAACCGTTCTCCCCGTCCCTTATCTGCTCCATATTCCCGTAAACACGGCTGGCTAATACCGGAATTCCTGCCATAAAGGCTTCCTGTATCACCAATGGTGACATTTCTGAGAAAACAGAGGGAAGGCACATGAGGTCATATCCTGAGAGTGTGTTGATGATTTCAGTACGGTCAATGCTTCCCCGCCAGCTGATGTGCGGCTTCCCGGAACTTGCAGAAACACAGTTCCGGTAATATTCGGTTTCCTCCGGCTTGCCATAGATGTCCAGCAAAAGTTCATTTGCTGAGAACCGGGAACAAGCTTCAATAAGAAGATGTAGGCCCTTTTGCCACTGAATCCTACCAATAAATACCAGGCGCAATGGTAATGTGCATTTATCTCTTGATACAGTACCAGGGCGGAACAAAGTAGTGTCCGCTAAGGCTTGTGGCATGAAGGTTAACTTATTGGCAGGCACACCATTTTTAAGCAGTACTTCCTTATACCAGTCAGCGATGCAAATAATTTGATTGGCGTGCTTGCAAAGTTCATCCAGTTCCACACGCATCCTCCGGATGACTTCGGGAAAGGAAAGCATGGAATGCAGCCGGTTGTTGCCGAGCAGGCGGTTCAACCCTATTTTCCCGGTGAGATTTCCAAGTCGGGCCATCGCATCGGCCAACCCATAAGGCAGGGCATACAACCGATGCAAGCTGCAGGCAGAGCAGGTAATCGGATTTATCATGCCATCGCACAAACGGTTCCGGTAGATCAACATATTCGTGTTGCAGGTATAGAATGACAAATGCATGGTCAAAAAAACCTTGGCACCGTATGACCTAGCAAGCTTCACATGCTCAATAGACAGCCCGACCCCCCGGTTCAATTGATGAAAATGTACGATTTCAGGGTTCAACCGATTCATAAGCTCCGAAAAATGGGCCAGCCCCAGCGGCTGTTTCCTGCCCTGATAGTAATCGCGGTCATTCGGATCGGAAGTTTCGAGGTATTGATATACGTGAACGGTATCGTACTGATAATGCAGCTTTATTTTTCCAGGCCGGTGAGCGTCTATATGTGGGGTGATGATGGAGACCTCATGTCCTGCTTCCTGCTGTAATCGAGCCAACGTATGAGTATATATCTCGGTTCCGGCCACATGCTCCGGCAGATAATGGATGAGGCAATGAACGATACGCACTTTGTTATTTTTCCGCTCGGGCAATCAGCACAAAGGGACCATCGATTCCGAGACTTTCGATTGTCGAAACCTGCTCATAATGTACAATTTCAAAATCATCGACCGACTCGTTGAGCGGATAGTCGAACCGATGCCCTTTGAAAACAGACTGAATCCACCGGCCGGCACGCACAAAGGGATTCGACCAAATCCTATTTAGGTCGGCCCGGACTTCATTTTTGATTTTCCCTTTCAGGTTGTATTGCTGACCGTACAGTTTCACACGGTTAAAACCTGCCTGCTGCAACAGTGCCAGATATTCTTCCGGAGCGTATTCTTTCTCATGGAACTCCCAGTTTAGCTGATTCCCGGGACTGGAGACCAGTTGATTCGGTGTACTGATTACCAGCACTCCGTTGCTGCGGAGGCTCGTGTAACAATTTTTCAAGAAGCGTGCGGGATCGGGAAGATGCTCCAGCGTTTCAAAACTGACTACCGCATCGTAGGGCCCGTGCTTTGCAGCCTCTTCAAAAGTCAGACAGTCATCTTTCAGATAACGTACCGACGGAGCGGCAAAAGAATTGCCGGCCAGTTTCAGCGCATCATCCGAACGGTCGATGGCGGTTATGCGGGCCTGAGTAAACTGCTCAGACAGATATTTTGAACCGTATCCCACACCACAGGCGGCATCCAATATTTGATGAACATTTCGTCCGGCCAATTGGGATACCGCAAAACGGTACCGGCAAATATGATTAGCATAAAACGCATTCCATGCGCGGGTCGCCGGCACTATTCTTTCTATTGCCATGAGAGAGGTTTATCAGTTTTCAAAAAGAAAAATTATTTAAAAAGGGAACTGAACAGTTTAAGGGGTCCAAACGAAGTGGCATGCATAATTTTCCTGAAATGTTTGAAATTCCGATCATGGGCCAGGTATCTGATCAGATTCACAGAATGCCGCTTATCCAATTTACGGCGCAAGAAATCTGTTTCCCGTTTGCTCAAAGGCATGGAATGGGAATCCAGCAGTTCCCTTAGATAGAGAAAATTGTTGACCAGATAGCCGGTCGCATTGTTTTTCTCTTGGTTTTCATGGATACGGTAGAACACAAAGAGTCTGGGCAGTATCACCACGGGTGAATGACTGGCCATTCGAATATTCATGAAACCGTCGGAAGCCACTCCAAAACGGGTATCGAAGAGCCCCATCTTAACGAAATAGTCGCGCCGCAAGATAGTACCGGTCGGTCCAACACTCAAGTGAGGCTTGTTGAAAAAATGCTCCCTGATGATTTGCTCGGACGGCAAAAGCACTGGCTCAACTGATTGAAC
>JBIIDU010000152.1:0-5729 GCA_044238165.1 Ferruginibacter sp.
TATAATCCGTAGAAGAAATGCTTACAGACAGAAAATCGGTTTCGGAACCGGCACCCAATTCTTCCCCCTCAATTGCTGCGCGCGCCAGATCAAAGGTGCAGGTAGTTGCAAAAGGTGTTGTTTTGAAGGCCGATAATTTTTTTGTGGCAATTGTGCTGAGTTCGTGCGGAAAGCCCGGTTCGGTGAGTCCTTCAATCACACCCTCGTAATCGGGTATGTCGGGGCCGCTTTGTGAATAAGCGTCTTTGGGCAGAAGCAGTTCCCAGTCGGACTGCATGTATTTCGCCGGAAGAGCACGCGCATTGAAGGCCTCGACCCACGCGGGCAGTTGTTGCATATAGTAAGTGCTGCTTACCCACTTGCCGGACTCATCATCATACCAATAGGACGCATTGGCCGTATGTCCTGCCGGCAGCACCGCCCCACGGTCCTTGATGGCGATGCCCACCGATTTGCTGTTAAAATGGGTGGCCAGCCGCATTTCATCGGCTACCGTAGTGGTCAACAGCTGACGCGGACTTATGCGACCGGCTTTTGTGTTACTTCCCACCGTCGAATATCCAGTATCGGCAACAGCTACCCGAAACTTACCCGACTTGCGGTCGAACCAACCATTGCCCACAATCCCCGAAATGGCCGGCGGACTTCCCGTAAAAATGGCAGCGTGGCCCGGAGCGGTATACGTTGGCGTATAGGAAATGAAGGTTTGCTCGCAACTGAATCCTTCCCGCAGCAGCCGGTTGAAGCCCGAAGGGCTATAGTTCTTTCGGAAGCGGTAGAGAAAATCCCAGCGCATCTGATCCACCACCATACCAATGACCAGCTTTGGTTTTTTGACAGGTTGCAATTCCCCGGAGTGTCCGGCAGCCCCCTTCTGAATATTTCCATGGGGTCGGTTTTGAGCAAATGAAACACTCAAAAAAATCACTGAGAAGAAAAGAAAAATGCAGGAGCGCATGGTGAAAATATTGATGGATGAGAACGGGGCGTATCCGGAGCCTGAATCGCAAAGCAAATAAGATACCCCGAACCGAAACAAGCATTGCGAAATTAGGCAGATTCGGTAGATTGGACAGCGGAACGTTTGAAGCTGATACCAAGACCAGGAATCAACTCGGAGCCCTGATGCCGGATAGCCATTTTAAGTTCAATAACCTATTTTTGCAGCGATACAATAAGCATCCTCTAAGTAAATTCACTGTATGGCAGATATTTTCGAGAAACTGATCAAAGACGGAGGCCCCATCGGGCAGCATATGGACCGGGCGCATGGCTATTTCGCCTTCCCAAAACTGGAGGGAGAACTTGGACCCAGAATGCGCTTCCGCGGAAAGGAAATGATTGTATGGAGCCTCAACAATTACCTGGGCCTGGTGAATCACCCCGAAGTGAGGAAAGCCGATACCGAAGCGGCGGCCAAATTCGGAATGGGTAACCCCATGGGGGCAAGGATGATGAGCGGCAACTCCACCCTCCATGAAAACCTGGAGAAAATCATCAGCGGCTTTGTACAGCGGGAGGACACCATGTTGCTGAATTTCGGTTATCAGGGAATCATGAGTTGCATCGATGCGCTCGTCAACCGCCGTGACGTGATTGTATACGACGCCGAATCACATGCCTGTATCATGGATGGAATCCGCCTGCATCTGGGTCATACCTACGCTTTCAAACACAACGATATTGCCGACTGCGAAAAGCAATTGGAGCGCGCCCGCAAAATGATTGAAAAAACCGGAGGCGGCATCCTGGTCATCACGGAAGGTGTTTTCGGAATGGATGGAGAACAGGGCATCCTGCGCGAAATCACCGCCCTCAAAAAGAAATTTGCCTTCCGCATGCTGATCGACGATGCGCACGGATTCGGCTATATGGGCCCCACCGGAGCCGGAGCCGACGAGGCCCAGGGTTGCCAGCAGGACGTAGACCTTTACTTCAGCACCTTCGTGAAAAGCATGGGCAGCATCGGCGCCTTTATCAGCGGCCCCAGGGCCGTTATCAAATACCTGCGGTATAACACCCGCTCACAGATTTTTGCGAAGAGCCTGCCCCTGATTATCGTGGATGGCATGCTCAAACGTATGGATATGGCCATCAATATGCCCGAACTACGGGCCAAACTCTGGCATAATGTGAAAAGGCTGCAGCAGGGGCTGAAAGACAGGGGCTTCGACATTGGCAACACCAACAGCCCGGTTACGCCCATATATATGAAGGGCGATGTGCCCGAAGCCACCCAGATGGTGATGGACCTGCGCGAAAACTACCACATCTTCTGCTCCATTGTGGTTTACCCCGTCATTCCCAAAGGCGATATCATCTACCGCCTCATTCCAACGGCGGTCCACAGCGACGAAGACATCGATACTACGCTACGCGCATTCGAAGAAACCAAGAAAAAACTGGATGCGGGACTCTATAAAGCCGAAGAAATACCCAATATGGCCGATATGGGAGCCTGAAGTTGACCGGTCTGAAGAAATTCAAAAATTATAGGGAAGCCGGAATACCCTGCTGTCAGTTTCCGGCGTATACCCAGAGTGCGCATAGATAGCCGATTGCCGAAAGTGTGGTTAAAATGAGGGCCTTTCGGACAAGTGGATTGGCGGGGCGAAGCATCTGCAGAATCATAGCAGGATGAGTTGAACAGTTTAAACGCATCCGTGAGGACTTTAGTATTGGTAGGGTTGAAATTCCAGCAAACATCTTCTTTTCTGCTTCAATTGCCTTCCTGCATGAAGTTCAACAGCTGTTTTCCAGCTTTCAACTTCACCTGACGCTGAAAATAACCGCTCCATCCCAAGAGGTATCCCTGCATCCCGAAGGCCTGACGGCACCATGCCGGCATGCTGAATGCATCGCTGTGCTCGGAAATAAGTCCGTTGGTGATGCGCATGTTGGCCCTGACCTTGTTCACAACCCGCCGCTTTTGGGCAGAGAAAAGATAGGTGGCTTCCCAGTCGCAGGTATAGTAACCCTCGCCGAGGTCGACCGGAGTTTCGTATCGTAGGGAAAAACTGTCGGCCCGGGAGCAGAGCATTTTCCACATGGCTTCAACCTCCTCCCCGCGCAGCAGGCCGAATACGGGGTCGTGAAAAACAATCTGCCGATCGTAACAGGCACACATGTCGGAAGCGTCGAGCTGCTGAAAGGCGTTGTAGAATCGTTCAATCAGCAACCGGTCTTGGTTTTCCATGTTCATAATGTTTTCGTTGGAGGACAATTGTCCGGAATGCCGCAAGTTAACCGATTGGGCGGAAGCAGGACAAAAGCATGCGGCCTTAAGGCTTTACAAGGTATTGCGCTATTTTTACATAAATCTTAGCCATGGCCTATCACTTTGACCTCACCGATTCGCTGGAACGCATTCCTGTAAAAATATTTACCGAACCGTCGGAGGGTTCCCGTCATGTGGCAGGCATCATTGCTGAACTGATTCGCCAAAGAGCGGCTGAAGGTAGGAACTGTGTAATCGGACTGGCAACCGGATCCACACCCAAGACCCTATATGCCGAACTGGTAAGGATGCACCGGGAAGAGGGACTGAGTTTCAAAAATGTGGTTACGTTCAACCTTGACCAGTATTATCCGATGCACAATGACGCGCTGCAGAGTTACCACTCGTTCATGCGCAAAAACCTGTTTGAGCATACCGATATCAATCCCCGGAATTATCATCTGCCCGACGGCCTTATCCCCAAGGATCGGATCAAAGCCCATTGCCAGGAATATGAAAGAAAAATCGAGGAAGCCGGTGGTATCGACCTGCAGATACTCGGCATCGGCATCAACGGCCACATCGGTTTCAATGAACCCGGCAGCGGCATCTATACGCGCACCCGGCTCACCACCCTCGATGCCACCACCCGTTCCGCCAACGCCTTAGATTTCGGGAATATGAGCGAAGTGCCGCGCATGGCCATCACCATGGGCATCGACACCATCCTGAAATCACGAAAAATCATCCTCATGGCCTGGGGGCCCAACAAAGCAGGCATCATCCAAAAGGCGGTGGAATGCGATGACAGTGAATCAGTACCTGCCTCGCTGCTGCAAAATCACGATGATTGCACTTTCGTCATCGACAAGGCCGCAGCCGGGGAGCTGACCCGTTTCAAAAGGCCATGGCTCACCGGTGAATGTAGATGGACAGGTGAGATGGTGAAAAGAGCGGTAGTCGATCTGGCACTGCGTATCAAGAAGCCGGTGCTTAGCCTTACCGATGCCGACTATGCCGATCATGGGCTCAATGAACTGATGATTGAAAAAGGAGATGCCTATACCGCCAACCTTGAAGTATTCTACATGCTACGGGATTGCATCACCGGCTGGCCCGGAGGTAAACCGCAGCGGCACCGAGACACACATCCGGAACGGAATATCCCCTACCCGAAACGCGTATTGATCTTCTCTCCCCACCCCGACGACGATATCATCAGTATGGGCGGTACCTTTATGCGGCTGCACGAACAGGGCCACGAGGTGCATGTGGCCTATCAAACCAGCGGTAACATCGCCGTTACCGATGAGTTCGTCACCCGGTTCATCGATTTTGCCGTGGGCTTCGAAGCGCTGTTCGATATTGATGAAACCCGAAGCCGTAAGATCCTCCGGGACGCCACTTCATTCCTTCGTAACAAAAAATCAAGTGAAAAAGACAGCGAAGAAATCCGTTCCATCAAGGGGCTGATAAGACGCTGCGAGGCCCGCGCCACCTGCCGCTATGTCGGTATTCCCGAAGAACGGGTACATTTTCTAAACCTTCCCTTTTATGAAACAGGCACCATCGAAAAGCGCCCGATGGGGGAAGCGGACATCACCGCCACGCAGCAGCTTCTGGACAAGATCAAACCCCATCAGGTATTTTGTGCCGGCGACTTCGCCGATCCCCACGGCACACACAAAGTATGTTTCGATGTGGTAATTGCTGCCCTGCGGAAAATACAATCGGGAAAAGAGAACTGGACAAGCGATTGCCGGTTCTGGCTCTACAAAGGAGCCTGGCAGGAATGGGACATTGCTGAAATCGGGATGGCGGTACCCATGAGTCCCGATCAGGTCAACCGAAAGCGCCACGGAATATTCATCCACCAGTCGCAGAAAGACAGTGTACCTTTTCAGGGTAGCGACAACCGTGAGTTCTGGCAACGGGCCGAGGAACGCAATGCGAACACGGCCGCGCTGTTCGGCCAGCTTGGACTCACCCGCTACGCCGCTATGGAAGCTTTCGTGCGGTATGATATTTGAAAAGTATACCAGTTTGTTTTATAAATCCTCACAGCCGCAGGCTTTTTTCTCGCAATGCAGTAAATATTGTCTGAACCAGGATTCGCAGGATTTGAGGATTGCAGGATTTTGTTCTCGTTGATACAAGCCGCTTATCGGAATTGCCTGCCACTTCCCGTATCTCCTTCGTGCGCTTCGCGTGTATTCCTTGGCGGCCTTCGCGTGAAAATGAATTTGTCTGAATCAGGATTCACAGGATTATAAGATTACAGGATTTTGTCCCCGCTGATAAAAGCCGCTTATCGGAATTGCCTGCCACTTCCCTACTCTCCTTTGCGATCTTCGCGTGTATTCCTTGGCGGCCTTTGCGTGAAAATGAATTTGTCTGAATCAGGATTCACAGGATTTTAAGATTATAGGATTTTGTTCTCGCTGATAAAAGCCGCTTATCGGAATTGTCTGCCACTTCCCTACTCTCCTTTGCGATCTTCGCGTGTATTCCT
>JBIIDU010000153.1:0-5721 GCA_044238165.1 Ferruginibacter sp.
CAGACAGGCTTATTTCGTTTATCCCTTGATTGAGGAATCTGCCAAGCTTGATTATGAGAACCTGATGAAGGGCTATGAGGAAGTGAAATCTTTTTTTCCCGAAGGGAAGTACCTGATCAGCATGGTGCATGGACGGCAGCCGGCCGACCAGAAGGAAAACAACATGCGGCGCTTTGTGAAAGGTGAAAGCAATATCATGGTCAGCACCACGGTCATCGAAGTGGGGGTGGACGTTCCGAACGCATCGGTGATGGTGATTGAAAGTGCGGAAAAATTCGGATTGTCGCAGTTGCACCAGCTTCGCGGAAGGGTAGGGCGCGGTGCTGCAAAAAGTTTTTGCATTTTGTTAACAGGCAACCGGATCGGTGCCGAGGCCCGCGAAAGGCTGAAGGTGCTTTGTGACACCAACGACGGATTTTTGGTTGCCGAGAAAGACCTTCAAATCCGTGGCCCCGGCGATATGGAGGGCACCCGGCAGAGCGGAGAACTGAATTTCAAAATCGCCAGCATTGTACAGGACCGGGTGATGCTGGAAGCGGCCAAAACAGAAGCTGTCCGGCTGCTGGATGTGGATCCCGAAATAAGTATGGCAGAAAATTTGCCGTTAAAAAATTATCTGGAATCACAGAGGGGAAAAACCGCCTGGAGCAAGATTTCATAAGTCCGGTTCCGGGAAAATCGCTGCTGGTTTCGGGTATGACGGAAGTCAGTCAACAAAATTGGCATATTGAACGTATAAATACTATCTTCAATCAAATTTGAATCGTTGAGCGCCCTGCATAAATTTTTCGTTTGCTGTACCCTGTTCCTCTTCACGGTAACCTTTCGGCAGATGGGTTTCGCCCAGCTTGCTTTTGTGGAGAACAAGGGCCAGTGGGAGCAGGAAGTCGATTTCAAGGCCGAAGTGCCCTCCGGGGCCTTCTTTCTGCAACCGGGCGGATTCACCGTATTGCAGCATAATCCTTCAGATCTTACCGCACTGCATGAACTGATGCACGGTAAGGAGAACACAACCGGAAAAGAGCAGGACATGCTTCGTCCCCAATCGGTTACGGTTCGTTCGCATGCCTACCGGGTTCGCTTTGCGGGCGGCAGCCTTTCTTCAATGCACAACGCCGATAAGCCACTGGATACCTACAACAATTATTTCATAGGCGCGGACGCTTCCCGCTGGAAAGGCCATTGCCGGCTTTTCCGCGGCGTGACCTACAAAGATGTTTATCCCAATATCGATGTGCGCTATTATACCGACCAGAACCAGCTGAAGTACGATATCGTCGTGCATCCCGGCGGTCGTGTAGGCGATATTGTTATGGAATACGATGGGGCCGACAAAGTGTTTACGAAAGACCGCAAGCTGGTCATTTCCACATCCGTGGGCGACCTCACCGAGAGCGAGCCCTATTCCTATCAGGCTGGCAAGGCGGGGCGTGAGGAAATTCCCTGCCGCTTCCGTGTGGAGAAGAACCGTGTGCGCTTTGTTGCCGGTGATTACGATCCTGCCGCAACGCTCATCATCGACCCTATCATCATTTTCTGTTCATTTACGGGCAGCGCGGCCGATAACTGGGGCTATACCGCCACTTATGGTCCAGACGGCAGTCTGTTCGCCGGCGGCATTGTTTACGGGAATGGCTTCCCGGTATCACCGGGTGCATTCGATAACACATTCAACAATACCGACTCCTGGCCCGGTGACGATGCCAACGGCCCCTATGATATCGGAATCATCAAGCTTTCGCCGGATGGCGGCAGCAGGGTGTATGCCACCTACCTCGGCGGTCGCCGAAACGAGCAGCCCCACAGTCTTTTCTGCGACCGGCAGGGCAATCTGGTAGTGGCCGGCCGTACCTCTTCTGACAACTTTCCGCGACAGGTTCCGTTGATAGGGCCTTGCGGTGCTTATGACATTTTCATCACGCGGTTCAACGCCTCCGGCTCGGACATCATAGGTTCCATGGTCATCGGGGGCAGCAGCGACGACGGTGTTAACATCAAGCCCAAATTTGTACCGCTGAATCTTCCGGGAGGCATCAATGATGGCGCATATGAAACACGGCGCAATTACGGCGATGATGCAAGGAGTGAGGTGATCATCGACAATTCCGGGAATATCTTTCTGGCTTCCTGCACCCAGTCTCCCGATTTCCCCTCTTCTCCCGGCAACGGCATACAGGCAAGATTCGGCGGAGGCATTCCGGGTGATATCCAGCAGGATGGCGTCATCATAAAAACCGACCCGACGCTTACCAATGTGCTCTTCAGCACCTTTTTCGGGGGCAGCGGAAGCGATGCCTGTTTCGTCCTGTCAGTAAATCCCGTTTCGGGCAACCTCTATGTGGGTGGTGCAACAACCAGTTCCGATTTGCCGGGGAACACTGCCGGTGTTTTGTCTCCTTCATACAGGGGCGGATTCACCGACGGGTTCATCACACAGATTTTACCCAACGGTGCCGGAATTGTCAAAACTACCTACGCAGGTACCAGCGGCAACGACATGCTGTATGGAATACAGTTCGACAAACTGGGCTTTCCCTACATAGCCGGCACCACCACCGGTAACTGGCCAGTGATCAATGCTGCGTTCAGCAACCCCGGATCCAAGCAGTTCATTGCCAAACTTCTGCCCGATTTATCGGCTTTCGTGTATTCTACAGTGTTTGGAACAAGCTCCGATATTCCCAACATCTCCCTAACTGCCATGCTGGTCGACCGTTGCCAGAATGTTTATGTATCGGGCTGGGGAGGTGGCTTCAACAACCGGCGCGGATATCCCTGTGCCGGCACTTCCGGTATGCAGGTCACTCCCGATGCGACACAATCCGCAACTGATGCCAAGGATTTTTATTTCTTTGTACTGGAACGAAATGCCACGCGTCAGCTTTTTGGCAGTTTTTTCGGTCAAAACGGGGGCTTTGACGATCATGTGGACGGAGGCACGAGCCGCTTCGATGCCAACGGTATCATTTACCAGGGGGTATGTGCCAACTGCGGCAATACGCCCGGAATTTTCTTCCCTACCACTCCTGGAGCCTGGGCTGCCAACAACGGTTCTCCCGGCTGCAACCAGGCTGCGGTGAAAATCGAAATGAATTTCGCCGGCGTGGGTGCCAGCGTGAAAGCCACCATCAACGGGGTGTTCGATACTGTCGGCTGTGTGCCACTTACCGTCCGGTTTGTCGACACGCTGGCGAGGGCAAAGAGATATATCTGGCATTTTGGCGATGGCACACCTTCCGAAACAACGATTGCCCCGCAAAACTTCATTACGCATACCTATACCCGGATCGGATCTTTCCGGCTCATGCTGGTGGCGGTGGATTCCTCTACCTGCAATATCACCGACACGGCCTATATCAGTGTGCGCGTCGGCAACAACGCAGCCCTGCCCGATTTCAAAGCGGTAAAAGTTGGCGGTTGTGAAAGCCTTACCTATAACTTCATCAACACTACCACCGCTTCCGTTCCTGTTTACCGGCCCGATTCCTTTCTGTGGGATTTTGGTGATGGCACCCCCAAACAACGCGCCGGTTTCGGCAACGTTACCCATGTGTACGCATCTCCGGGCACTTATGATGTGCGCCTTTCGCTCACCGACACCTTTTTCTGCAATGCGCCAGTCGATACCGTAAAAAAAGTACGGCTTGCGGTCAATGTGAAAGCCGGCATCAAAACACCTCCCCGGGGTTGTGTTCCTTACACAGCCCGTTTTGAGAACGTGTCGCTCGGCGGACTTGATTTTACCTGGGATTTCGGTGACGGTACTGTTACAAATTTCAACGGGCCGTTTATCGAGCACCGTTATAACGCCATAGGAACCTATCCCGTCAAGTTGATCGCAAGGGATTCCACCACCTGCAACAAGACCGATACTGCTTTCTTCTCTATCGAGGTCTTCCCTATTCCCACATCCGGATTTACTTTTTCTCCCGACCCTCCGGAAGAAAACCGCCCTGTGTTTTTTACCGAACAAAGTTCAGGGGCGAACTTCTTCAAATGGGATTTCGGCGATGGCGACACTTCCAACCAGGCGAATCCCCGGCATCTGTTCAATGAAACCCGTACCTACAGCGTTTGCCTGATTGCGATCAATACTGCGGGTTGCAGCGATACCGTATGTAAGCCCGTAACGGCGAAAGTGCTGCCCCTGCTCGATGTGCCCAATGCCTTCACGCCCGGTCGTTTTGGTGAGAACGGTATTATCCGTGTTGCGGGATACGGCATAGGAAGGATGGATTGGCGTATCTATAACCGCTGGGGGCAATTGGTATTCTCCACACAGGACCGGCGAACCGGCTGGGATGGAACCTTTAAGGGGAAGTTGCAACCTATGGATGTTTATACGTACACCCTAGATGTGGAGTTTACCGACGGAAAAAAATTAAGGAAAACAGGCGACATCAACCTGCTCCGGTAACGGATTGCCGGTCTGTTTAAGATGAATGCTTATGCTGTTTAAAAAACAAATCCTTCTGCTGCTGCTTACCGGCCTCCTGAAAACGGCTGCAGGACAGGATTTGCATTTTTCACAGTTCTTCAATTCGCCTCTTACCACGAACCCTGCCAATACCGGTTTCATTCCCGATGCCGATTACCGCATCGGCGCCCATTTCCGGAACCAATGGTCGTCCATCCTGGCCGACCCCTACCGGACCTTCAGCCTTTTTGCCGATGCACAGGTTTTCCGCGACCGTATCGATAATGGCTGGCTCGGCATGGGTGCTCTGATCCTCAGCGACGAGGCCGGTAGTGGCGGTTTGAAGTCCACCAAAATCTACGGCTCTGTGGCTTATCACCAGATGCTCGGACTGAACAGCCTGCTCACCGCCGGTTTCAATGTGGGTTGGGCCAACAAGCGTATCGACCGCAGCAAACTCAAATTTCCCGACCAGTTCGACGGAAAATTTTTTGACGTGAATCTGCCCACCGGTGTTGTACTTGAAAACACCAGTATAAGTTATTTCGATATGCAGGCCGGCCTCAACTATGCTTTATTCCCCTCAGACGACGTCTACTTCAATATCGGTTACTCCATCCACCACATCAACCGCCCGGTGGAGAGTTTCTTTTCCGGGGTAACCGACAACAGCCGCATTCCGATGCGCCATATCGGATTTGTGAATGCCGTGCTGAAAACCGGCGACCGTGTCATCATCAATCCGTCCGTCTATTATACCAATCAGGCAGCAGCAAGTTCACTGGTTGCCGGTTTGTCTGCCAACTACAACCTTTCCGGCACGGGCGGCGATAAGCAATTGCTGGCAGGACTTTTCTATCGTGCAGGTGATGCCGTTATACCGATGGTCGGACTTGAATTACATAACATCCGTTTCACCTTCAGTTATGATGCCACCACGTCCGGCCTTAAAAACTTCAACAATGCCAACGGGGCCCAGGAATTCAGCCTATTGAAGAAAGGATATTATGGCGCAGGCGATGTGCGGCAGTCACTGTGTCCCCGATTCTGAGGCCTCAATATTTTGCCGGACGCAATGGGATCCGGCGATCTGTACTATTTTCATCGCAAGAGTTATGGTAATGCACTATTCACAATTGACCCGCGCAATCAGCGCAGCGCTGGCCGAAGCGGCCGGCCCCGGTAATTTCATCGACGACCCTGCAGTCCTGGAGCAGTATGCCCGTGATGAAACCGAAAATCTCCGGTTCCTTCCCGCGGTGGTGGTTAGGCCCGAATCCGCTGACGCCGTGGCGGCCATTCTC
>JBIIDU010000154.1:0-5709 GCA_044238165.1 Ferruginibacter sp.
AGAGCTGTAGAAAGAAATATTGAAATTATCGGGGAAGCACTGTCCCGGATTTTGAAAAATGACGAAACGATTGTGATTACCCATTCACGAAAAATCGTAGATACAAGAAATCGTATAATACACGGTTATGACACCGTGTCCGATGAAGTGATCTGGGGAATTGTCATTCGTCACATTCCGGTACTACAAAAAGAAGTTGAACAACTGTTGGGCGAATAAACCGACGCCCTTGTTGGTCTTGGGTCCGTGGTCGGTGGGGACACCCTCCACGGCTGTAGGGTCAGTGACGTTCTTAACTCCGTCCTTTAGGGCGGGGAACCTGAAGCCTAAAACTGGTTTTGGCTTTAGCCCTGATATCCTGCCCCGGTTCGTGAGTCACGAATCTTTTCTTGTCTGAACTGTGATGGGTATCATTGAATGATTACTATGATGAAGGCCTTCTTCCTTGGCTCTTTTCCCATGGACGTTACGTGAACCCACCCGCGGAATCCTATAATCTGCGTAATCAGCGATTTGGACAAACAAAAATCCTGTCAATCCACTAATCCTGTGAATCCTGATTCAGACAAAAAAACCCCGCTCAGCAAACGCCGGGTCCCACTGCCCTGCGGCAAAACCTGAAGAGGAGACCCTGCTGTGAAGGATTTTGAGAATGAGTAACATGAGGCACACGGGGGGACTCGTACGCCAGATGAGAAGGTGATAGGTTACGGACGTTAGTCAATAAAACCAACATGGGTGGAGTACTACAAAAAGAAGTTGAACAACTGTTTGGCGAATAAACCGGTGTCGTTTTTTGCCTTATTGACCAACAAGCGAAGTGTCGGGTAATGAGAGCAGGAGGTCAGTTCGCGCAGGAAAAACGCATGAACGCGTAAGGATCAATCGAGAAAAAGTAATCGAAAGGCTCGGGGAATTCGCCCATTTCCATGGTAAAAAAACAATCGGCTTCGCGGATCTGCCACATAAAAAGCTCGGATGTTGTTCGCGAAAGCACATACACTTCGGGTAGCATCTCTTTCAACAAACCATTCCAACACGCTTCCTTGAGGTGTTCGGTGACGGCCTTACCGTCGGTTTCTGTATTTTTCTTCAGGTTGCTCTGACGACCGGCAAAGCGGGTGCCAGTAACCAGCAACACTTCCTGCTGGGTGTTAAAAGCTTTCATGTAGAGTGGGTTAGTTACGGATCTATGACATACTAAACGCCCCGATTCAACAAATAGTATGTCTAACTTTTTGTTAAGAAAGGCCGGGCATTGAGCCCTTAAAAAACCATATGATGTATAGCGATTTGTTAATCAACAGCCCAGACACACGATGCACATGCTTCACACGGCAGAAAAGTCAAAAAGACTAAGTTGCTTTGGTGCCGCCATAACCCTGGGAACCAGAAGTGAGGGGCCATCGGTACTTCTGCCTACGATAGGATACATTTCGGTAGCAGCATACCGCCCGGCTACAGCAACGGTGGTATTTCCGGCAAAGGGGGCAAAAAGTTCCTGAACCAGACCGGGACAATTGTTTTCGGCCGACAAGTGGCCGAGCAGCAACAATGAAAGATGCGGGGCGCGGCAGTCGCGGAACAGATCGAGGGCCTGCCGGTTCGACAAGTGCCCCTTTCCTCCGACGATGCGGCTTTTGAGATGCTCCGGATAACGACCGTTGCGCAACATTACCGGGTCGTAGTTGCTTTCGAGAATGGCGGCGTGGCATTCGCTGAAGCGGTTGCTCACTTCAGTGCACACATGGCCGATATCGGTGAAAACCCCTGCGGTGATGTCCTGATGCCTGACCAGGAAGCTGAGCGGATCGGCCGCATCATGGTTTTTGGAGAACGGCACCACTTCCAGCGATCCGGCACGTACGGATTGTCCGGCGGCAATGATGTGTACCTGTGACTTTGGAAGAGCGGTCCGTGTGGCTTTCAGCGTCCCTTCATTGATATAGACCGGAAGGTCCAGCGATACGGAAAGTGCGGCGAGCCCGCGGATATGGTCGGTATGTTCGTGTGAAATGAAAATGCCCCGAAGCTGTTTGCGCTCAATACCCAGCTGCCCGATCCGGCGCAGGGCTTGCGCGCAGGACAAGCCCGCATCCACCAGTACGGCATCCGTTGCCGAGCCAATGAAGTAGCAATTTCCGTTGCTGCCCGAGTTGAGTGATGCGATGGATAGGCTCATGGTAAATCCTGAAAACTTTTGATGTGGGGCTTATTGTCTTGTACCGGCTCCGTCACCTGAACGCGTGCCACACTCCGCACAAACGTATTCCTTGTTTTCCTGCGTACTGCCGGGCAGGATGAGCAGGGAAACCGCACCGTCGAGCCATTCTTCCGGACCCGCTTCCGCAATCGGCCTTCGGTTGGCCGAACCGCATACGGGGCAGCTTACCTGCGGGGGTGTTTGCGCTTCGTATTGACGGAGCAGTGACCGGGCCTGCTCTTCCTGGCTCTCGCGCACCATCAGCTTGATGCCCCCGATGGCATTGCTCAGCAGGGGGTCGATGGTAACCGTGTTCTCGTCAATCAGATAACATTCCACACCATCGCTCTGCAGCCGGGTGAGGAGGATGTTGGCCGTAAAGTAATTGTCGAAAGCACGGAGCAGCTGGAGTGACATAAGCGGGTTTTAACGGATACGCATGAACGAAAACAAGACAGACATCACTGCTTTCCATCGATGATGATGGGCGCGCCGCCCTTGCCCATGACAATCACCTTGGCATTGCTGCTGAGGCTGAGTTCCTTAAGCGCTTTGATCTGCTCGTATTGCAATTGCTGTTCGGTAAGGCCGGTATTGATAATTTTCTGGTAATCGGCAATCCCCTGCGCTTCCACACGCTTCCGCTCCGCCTCCTGTTTTTCCTTCAGCAGCACAAATTCCATCTTCTTCGCGTCCTGCTCGGCATTGATTTTCGATTCGATGGAGGCCTTCACCGAATTCGGAAGGGTGATGTTGCGCACCAGCAGTTGCTCAAGCAGCAGGCCGCGCTTTTTGAAATCGTCTTCAATGGACTTGTAAATACGCTGCTGGAACTCGTCGCGCCGCGTGCTGAACAGGTCTACGGCCTGGTAGTACACCGCATTGTCGCGGATTTTGGTACGGGTGATGGGCCGGACAATCTTATCGCGGAAGTCTTCGCCCGTTTCCTTCAACAGCCGGGGTGCGTCGTTGGCAATCACCCGGTACAGCACGGTCAAGTCGATCGTCACTTCCAGCCCGTCGCTGGCCAGCACACGGATGGCGTCGTCGCCGGTCTTGTTGCCCTCGTCGTGCACACCGCTCATGGTGTAGTTCTGGGTCTTGATATCCATCTTCCAGATATCGAGCAGGGGGTTGACGATGTGCAGGCCGCTGTTCAGCACATCGGGCTGCACACTTCCGAACAATACTTTCACACCCACTTCCCCGGCATCAATCTGCTTCACGCAAGCCGTGAGTATTCCGAGCAATACCAGCCCGAATCCGACCAACCGGATGGGTTTTCCAAAACGGGAAGAGGCAGGGCTTGTTTTTTGAACAACACCCGAAAGGATGAGGGCTACCACGCCAAGAATAATGAACAGCATTATTGTTCAGGTTGAAGCGGTGAGCAAAGAACGCGGGTCGGGCGGGGCCCGGACCGGTCAGGTATTGAGCATCAGGGGCATTACAAGCATCAGCAGCTCCTCGTTTTCTTCACCGGAAGCGGGCTTGATGATTCCTGCCCGGGTGGCGTTGCTGAGCTCGATGACGATTTCGGTGGAGTCGGCGGCATTGAGCATTTCGATGAGCAGCCGGGCGTTGAAGGCGATTTGCATGTCTTCCCCGTCGTACTGGCAGGCCATCCGTTCATTTCCCTCGAAACTGAGGTCCACATCCTGCGCCACCAGTTGCAACTCGCTGCCGGTGATGGTGAGGGCAACCTGGCTGGTGCTTTTGTTGCTGAACACGTTCACCCGGCGCAGGGCGTTCTGAAAATCGGCCTTGTTCAGGACCAGCTTGTACGGGTTGTCTTTCGGAATCACTACCCGGTAATCGGGGAAACGCGCGTCGATCAGCCGGCAAACAAGTTCGATGCCGCCATGCCGCACAAAAAGATGGTTGTCGTTGTACGAAAGCTCCAGCATCGCATCGGAAACGGGCAGTGCGTTTTTGAGCAGGTTCAGGGGCTTTTTAGGCACGATGAAACTGTCTTTCTGGGGGCAGGAAACATCGGTGCGTTTGTATTTCATCAACCGGTGGGCGTCGGTAGCCACACAGGTCAGGCTTTTTTTGTCAAGTTCAAAAAACACACCCATCATGGCGGGGCGCAGGTCATCGTTGCTGACGGCCAGGATGCACTTGTTGATGGCGGTCACCAGTGCGGAGGCGGTCATGGAAAAACTGTTGGCATTGTTGGCCACAGGCTCTTTGGGGAAATTGTCGGGGTTCTCGCCCATCACTTTGTACTTGCCCTGGTCGCTGGTGATTTCAATGGCGAAATTGGAGTCGATGTTGAAACTGAGCGGCTGGTCCGGAATATTCTTCAGCGAGTCCATGAGGATTTTTGCCGGAATACAGACCCGTCCGCTGGTTTTGGCTTCCACCTCCACCTGCACTTTCATGACGGTTTCCAGGTCGGTGGCCACCACCGTCAGCTTGTTCTTGTCAATGTCGAAAAGGAAATCCTCCAGAATGGGCAGCACCGTGTTGGTGCTGATCACACCGTTGATTTGCAGGAGTTGTTTCAATAAGGCAGAAGAAGACACGATGAACTTCATGATAAAGCAGGTGTTGGTTTGAAACCAAAGATAGTCGAATGCGATTATCGGGCGAAAAGTAAAAGAAAAAAACGAGTCAGGCATGTGGAAAACCATGTCCGGTTTCCGTGATTTACGGCAAGTACCGTTCGGGTATTCGCTAATTTTGAAGCACGTGAAACCAGAAAAGCTCACTCCCCGTTCCGCACTTGAAAAACTGACGGTATACTGCCGCTACCAGGAGCGTTGCCACAGCGAAGTGCGGGAAAAACTCGCTTCCTATGGCGTGTTCGGGAAAGATGCCGATGAAATCACAGCCCGGCTTATAGAAGAAGATTTTCTCAATGAGGAACGGTTTGCCATCCAGTTTGCAGGAGGCCGGTTCCGCATCAAAAAATGGGGGCGCGAGAAAATCGCATACGCGCTCCGGAAAAAAGGAATAAGCCCCTGGTGTGTCCAAAGAGCACTCAAGGAAATCGGAGGTGATGATTACGAGCAGACATTCGAAAAAATGGCAAGGCAGCAGCTCAGCCGGGTAAGCGGTGTTCCGGGCTGGATGCGGAAAAAACAAAAAGTATTCGCCGCGTTACGGAGCAGGGGCTTCGAGCCGGAACGCATCAGCCGGTATCTGGCGGAAGCGGAAAAGCAGGAGAAAAAAGGCAAAAAAAAATCTTGAAATGGTCGTTGGAACGGACTTTCAAGATTGGTTGGGGGCGACAAATCAGTTTACGGGCAGCCAATTTCAGGAGGCGATGTAGTCCTTCAGGCGCTGAAAATCTCTTGATGAATTGGATACGAATAAACTGCCGACAAGGTCAGAAACAAATCTCGCCAGTTGGCTGAAGAAATTGTTGTGGTTTGGGTTGGTCATATCAATTGGATTTTTCTTTTCACTACAAAAATATCGGGCCCGTTCCGTCCCTTCCTGCGTGGATTTGCCCTTTTTCGGGGGTTGGTATTTTCCGAAAGGATTCCGGATATTTCCGC
>JBIIDU010000155.1:0-5670 GCA_044238165.1 Ferruginibacter sp.
CGGCTATTATGACCAGGCACGCAATGCCGACCAGACCCTGCAGGTGCAGTGGAACGAAAAAATCTATAATTTCCTGGAGGATACCGGCATCAAATTCCAGATTCAGATTCACGACCACCCCATCTGGGTGAAAGCATGGTACCTGAACCCGACGACCTTCGGTTCGGCCCCTCTTTTTCTGCTGAGCACCGATCTGCCGGAAAACGATTACGTGACCCAGACCATCACCCACAGGCTCTATGATGGCAATGTGGCTACCAAAGTGGCACAATTCATCCTTCTCGGTGTGGGCGGAGCCAAACTGCTCGACGAGTTGAATTTCAATCCCGAAGTGTACCACCTGAACGAAGCGCACGGTATCAGCGCGGCCTTCTATCTCTATGGCAAATTCGGCAATCTCGAAGATGTCAAAAAGCGGCTCGTGTTCACCACGCATACGCCTGAAGAGGCGGGCAATGAGAAACACGACATCTATCTCTGCCAGAAAATGAGTTATTTCTGTGGCATGCCCCTGGAGCAGGTACGCCAGCTCACCGGTATCCACGACGACGCCTTCAACCATTCGCTGGCGGCCCTTCGCTTTGCCCGCATCGCCAACGGTGTATCGCAACTGCACGGAGAAGTAAGCCGGAAAATGTGGGGGAAATTCGAAGACATTTGTCCCATCAAAGCCATCACCAATGCCCAAAACTGGAGTTATTGGGCCGACAAGCAGCTCTACAAGGCCAAAACGGAGAACAACGACGTGTGGTTCGACGACCGAAAGCGTTTTCTCAAAAAGCGGGCGATGGATATTGTGGCCGACCAGACGGGCAAACTGCTCGACCCGGATGTGCTGACCATCGTATGGGCACGCCGTTTTGCCGGATACAAACGTGCCGAACTGCTCACCCGCGACAACAAGCGCTTTGAAGCGCTGATCAACAACCCCAAGTATCCGGTACAGATCATCTGGGCAGGCAAACCCTACCCGCTTGATTACCCGGCCATCAACGACTTCAACCATCTGGTGCACCTGAGCAAACAGTACCGGAACGTGGCCGTCTGCATCGGCTATGAACTTTCGCTGAGCAAACGGCTGAAACAGGCTGCGGACGTATGGCTCAACAACCCGCGGGTTCCGCGTGAAGCCAGCGGTACCAGCGGCATGACTGCGGCCATGAACGGTGCCGTGAATTTCAGTACAAACGATGGCTGGATTTGTGAGTTCATCAACAACGGCAACAACGGCTTCGTGGTGCCACCGGTTGATTATGAAAACATGCATGTACACGACCAGGACGAGTACGACCTCGATCAGCTTTACAACATACTGGAAAACCAGATTGTTCCGCTATACTATAACGATAAGGATACCTGGAGAAACATCATCCATAACGGCATGAACGATGTACAGGTGCAATTCGACAGCAACCGTATGGCCGAAGAGTATTACGAGCAGATGTACAAACAATAAGCCCGCAGCTTACCTTTCCGAAAAAGTGGTGATGGTCATGGTCTGGTTGTGCAGTTCACAACGGGCATGGGGTGAAAAAGGAGAGATTTCCCCATAGGAGTAAAAGCCGGCCAGCAGGGTCTTGTTGTGGAAGGAGTCCGCCACGGCTGCTACTTCCTCTTCCACCCTTTTATCCAAAATCAGTTTCCGTCCGACACAACTGATCAGCAAAGCCAGTTGAGGAGCTGCATCACTGCCTGAAAAAGCGGAATCCTTTGCCGCGCTTCCCGCAGCATCCACCAGCCGGTCGAAATTGGCTTTCATGAACCGAACCTTGGCACCCTTCGGCACGTCACCGGCAAAGGTCATGGACGCTTCTTCATTGTTGATGCTCAGAATGGTCCGCACCAGGGGCACATCGCTGCCGGGCAAAATCATGGAAAGCGGGAAAAGCAAGGCCGAACCCGGCAACTCCCTGGCATAATCGCCCAGGTATTTTTTGTAGAGCTCCAGTGCGTTTTGTCCGTCTATTTCGTAGAGCACATTCGAAACGGACCGAGTGATTTCCCGCTCGAGCCCAAACACATCCCATCCACCCAGGGAACCATGCCCGACCTCCAGACTCCTTCCATAGAAGCCGATTGCCACGATATTTCCGGAAACAGCGTGGTCATTGAGACCTACCAGGGTTGACTGGAAACGTGCGGCATCCCCTGCCAGCCCCCCTGTAACCGGAACCTTTTGCTCCACCCACGCATTGATTCCGCGAACAAGCTCGCTGCCGTTCACCAGCGCACCATCGGAAATGACGAGGATGTGAGCCAGCTCTTCGGAGGGAAGTTTTTTCACCAGCGTGTTTCCGGCGCTGAAGCTGTCCAGATAGTCACCAACTGCAAGAGATACCGCCTCCACGCGGGTTTTCTCGAAAGAAAGCGCAACCACAGATACCGTGTTGTCGAGTACGCTTTCACCGTATATCTCCCCGCTGGTAGAGCAGGTCACAATCACCGCAGCGGGGTATTTTTCCCGCAGGGCAGGATAAAAATCAGGGTCGGCCAGCAAACTCTTCTCGCCAAAACCCAAAACAAGCTGAATCGCTTCAGGGCTGATGCTGGCGCTTTTCGGATTGAGTTCAAACTGATGGTTTCGGTAAAGGGAAACAGCGGTTTTCATGCAGCAAAATTTGGTTCCGTACAATTCCCGGATGCACAACCTGAGATAGGTACATGCTACCGGAACAACACACTAAATGTAATGAAAATAAGTGTAAAAAAATATCGGGGGGAACCGTCCGGACAGGATTGCCGGTTCAATTCATCTGGTAATCGGCACGGATGGCATTGACGGCCTGGTTCAATACCAGCACAATCTTCTCGAGCAGGTTGCCCATCCGCTCGGTACCCTCCCCGCATTTGCCGATTACTTCCATTTCGCGGACAGCTGATTTGATGGCCTGTATGCCGAGGTTGTCGATGGTGGGTTTGATCTTATGTGCAAGCTCCCCCATCCGTTTCCAGTCGGATTGGGCATAATGCTCCCGCATCTCATTGATGTGCAACGGGGTTTGCTCCACAAAAATGCCCAGCATTTTGCGGATAAAAGCCTCGTTGCCGCGGCTGATTTCACGAATCATCGTGATGTCGTAACTGGGTTCGGGTTTCAGTTGTTGGTTTTCCATAACAGGATTGAACTATGATGCACGGAGCTGGCTGCTGATGACATCCATCAGCGCCTCCGCCCGGTAAGGCTTGGCGAGAAAGGCGTTCATACCCGCCGCCATACAGCGGTCGATATTGCCTGAAACCGAGTTGGCGCTCAGGGCGATGACCGGAAGCGATTCTCCGATTTTCCGACGGATGATCCTTGTGGCATCAATCCCGTCCATCACCGGCATCTGCACATCCATCAGCACCATATCAAAATCGTGCGTGCCAAGGCAATCGAGCGCTTCGGAGCCGTTTTCCGCCTCGAACAATTCAGGTCCATACGGGCGTAGTATTTCCATGGCCAGCAAACGATTCAGGGGCTGATCGTCCACAACCAGGATTTTCTTACCCGCCAGCAAAGGGAAAAGCCGGTTGAATAGCGGAGTTTCCTGGCTTGCATCTTCTGGGGCCTGTGATACCGGCACGGTGAACGTCAATCGGGTTCCGCCCTCGCTTACCTGCCGGACAGTCACTGTGGCATTCAACGATGACGATTGCCCTTGCTTGATGCCGTTAACGGATTGCTTTTTTTCCATCTTCTCGATTTACTGAATTTTATGAATGTTTGCGGCATCTTCATGCCTGCTTCAGGCTTAGATCACAATCTCCTTCTGCTGGATCATTTTATAGATGGTCGACTTTCCAATATCGAGTTTTTCGGCGACAGTCAGCACATCGTCGTCGTATTTCTTTAGAAAATGCCGGATGATGTCGCAGGTATATTGCCTGAGCGTCTTTTGGCCGGAGCTGAACATGTCTTCCTCCCGTGTTGCCGAAAACGTGATGTCATCGGCCTGGATCTCCCGTTCGTTGGCCATTACGGCTGCCAGGTCGATCATGGCTTTGAGTTCGCGGATATTTCCGGGAAAATGATACCGCACCAGCTTGTCGCGCGCCTCCTGTGACAGGGTCATAGCGGGCAGCTTGTTGTCTTTAGTGAACTCTTCGAGAAAATGTTTGGCCAGAATCAGCACATCGCTTCCGCGTTCGCGCAGTGGTGGCAGTTCAATCGGCAATCCCATAACCCGGTAGTAGAGGTCTTCACGGAAGTTTCCCTTCTTCACTTCTTCAGACAGGTTCTTGTGCGTGGCCACCAGCAGGCGGATATCGAGTTTGACTTTTTCGCTGCCCCCCACGCGTATCACCTCGCGTTCCTGCAGTACGCGCAGCAACTTGCTTTGAACGCTGAGATCGAGTTCTGCGATTTCGTCGAGAAAGAGGGTACCTCCGTTGGCTTCCTCGAATTTTCCCGTCTTACGGGCTATGGCGCCGGTGAAAGCACCTTTTTCGTGGCCGAACAGTTCGCTTTCCACCAGCTCGCGTGGAATGGCCGCCATGTTCACGGCTACGAAGGGTTTCCCTTTACGGGGGCTATTGTAATGAATGCCTTTGGCCACCACTTCCTTGCCCGTGCCTGTTTCGCCGGTGATCGACACATTGATGTTGGTTTTGGTGGCTTTCTCCATCAGGGAGAATATTTTCTGCAATTGCGGGCTCTGGCCCTTGATGCTTTTCTCGAATGCGAACTTCTGCCCCAGCTCCTCACGCAGTTGCTCCACTTCGCGGGTGAGCTTGCTCATTTTACGGATCTTGATGACGGCGTTCCACAGCAGATCTTTCGTATTGTCATCCTTGATGATGTAGTCGGTAATGCCCATCTTGAGCAGGTTTACGGCTACGGCAATGTCTTCCTGTCCGCTGATGATCACCACAGGTATATGCTCATCCACCTCCCTTATTTTCTGGTAGAGTTTATCCCCCGTATAATCGGGAAGCGAGAAATCCACCGTGATCAGGTCGGGTTTCTTATGCAGATTGGCAAGGCATTCCTTGCCGGTGGCAAAGCGGGTGACGGCATAATCCTCATTGAGGGAGAGGTGGTATTCGAGAATCTCGCCGTACCAGGCGTCGTCTTCAACGATGAATATCTTGTAAGGACCCATAAGAATGGTTTTTCAAGATGCGTGTGCATCGAAATGGAAACGAATCCAGATAAAAATAATTGTCCAGAATCGGGAATAATACCACCAAAAACAAGATTTCCGCCGGAGGGGGCGGGGCGAAGCAGGATGGGGAGTGATAAATGTTGAGTTTTAAATTTTAAATGAAGGGCGGATATAACATTAATAAATGCGGAATATTGAATGGCAAATGAGGGAGGGAACAATCATAGTCCTCATGCAATCACAAAAATCATAGTTCAGACAAGCAGGATGGGGATCCTGCCACTTCCCGGTCTCTCCTTCGTGCACTTTGCGTGTATTCCTCGGCGGCCTTTGCGTGAAACAACATTTTGTCACCTCTGATGCTTCCTACACCCCGAACCTCGAAGGCAAATGACTTAGTAATACTTGGCACAAGAGCGGATTCGTGCGCCAGGTGGGAGCAAACCTCTCTAACCTTTGCTTGTCTGAATCAGGATTCACAGGATTTTAGGATTGTTGGATTTTATTCTCGCTGATAAAAGCTGCCTATCGGAATCGCAGACCCGAGATGCCGGTTGACCGGAGGGAAATACTTTGCGGCTTG
>JBIIDU010000156.1:0-5666 GCA_044238165.1 Ferruginibacter sp.
GCCCCTGGTTCTGGCTTGCGTTCAGATAGTTGTTGCTGAGGTTGTACAAATTGTTTCCCGCAGCGATATTGAGGAATAAATAGCTTGCAGGTGCTGTATCGTCCTCGAGGATCTTTTCCAGCCCCGCCGCGAGTTGCAGCGAATCGTTCTTGTGCGCAGAGGCTTTCCCGGCAACGGGGGCATCCTGCTGCCCGAATACCACGGCCAGCCGGAGTGAGAGCAAAAAAAAGATAAGGCAATACCGCATATCCGGAATTTTTTACAGGCTCAGGGAATTAAAGTATTGTAAAGTAAGGTAAATATCCTGCGCTTACATTTTCCTGTGCGCTGTATTCTGCCAATTTCTGTCAGCATTATTCCGGTTCCGATTCAAGGGAAGCAAGTGGCTCGGGGCGATACCAACCGCTGCGGTTCAGCCGAAATATCCTACATTTGCAATCTGATTGAAGAGTTCATCGGATTAGATGTCATCCCGTTGTCGGGCAAAAAATGTTTTTCTTCCGTATTCCAACATACGTGTAGTGGCAGCAGGCGGCATTTGATTCTTCGCGTAAAGGCCCAAACTACGCCGGTCGCTTCGGACTTCCTGCCGGTTTTTCCTATCAGGCAATTTCAATCTTGAGGTATCTCGACAGATGCTGTTCCGCCTTGCCCATAACGGCAAAAGTGGTGCCGTATCTGATTACGAATCATTACCCGGAAGGGTATAAAATAAATGACATGAACACATTTCAGGCATTAGGCCTAAACGAATCGCTGGTGAAGGCTGTTACGGAACTTGGTTTTGAAAATCCAACCCCCATTCAGGAGCAGGCCATTCCGATTTTGCTTTCCGGAACTACCGATTTCGTGGGACTGGCACAGACCGGCACCGGAAAAACCGCGGCATTCGGCTTGCCGCTGCTGAACCTGGTGGACAAGGATGAACGTCATCCACAAGCGCTGATTGTTTGCCCGACCCGCGAACTCTGCCTGCAGATCACTTCCGACCTCGCCACATTCTCGAGCTATCTGAAAGGGCTGCACACAGAAGCCGTATACGGCGGCGCTTCCATCACCATGCAGGTACGCAATCTGCGGAAGGGTGTTCAGATCGTGATAGCCACTCCGGGACGTCTGATTGATTTGATCGAACGCAAGGCCATTGACCTGCACAAGGTGAAGTACGTGGTGCTGGATGAGGCCGACGAGATGCTGAACATGGGCTTCCGCGATGATATCGATTTTGTATTGAAAAATACCGTGAACCGCGAAAGCATCTGGCTGTTCAGCGCCACCATGCCGCCTGAAGTCCGGGCCATCTCCCGCAATTATATGACGAGTCCCAAGGAAATCACCGTGGGCAAGAAGAACAGCGGCAATGTCAATATCGACCACCAGTATATCATGGTAGCGGCACATCACCGTTACGAAACCCTCAAGCGGTACATCGATTTCAACCCCGGCATGTACGGCATCATCTTCACCCGCACCACGGCCGATGCGCAGGATATTGCAGAAAAGCTGGTGAAGGAAGGCTATGAAATCGAAGCGCTGCACGGTGACCTCACCCAGCAGCAGCGCGACAAGGTCATGGGCCGTTTCCGAAGCAAACAGCTTCAGTTGCTGATTGCCACCGACGTGGCTGCACGGGGTATCGATGTGGATAGTATCACCCATGTGATCAATTACGAATTGCCCGACGACATGGAAGTGTACACGCACCGCAGCGGACGCACCGCCCGGGCTGGAAAGAGCGGTACTTGCATCTCCATCTGCCACAGCCGGGAACTGTATAAGATACGCCACCTGGAGCGCATGGTCAACGCCAGGTTCCATAAGATGGATGCGCCAACCGGAAAAGAGGTATGCCGCCGCCAGTTCTTCCACTTCATGGACAAGCTCATGAAGGCCGATGTGTCGCACGGCGATTATGAAACCTATATGCCCGACCTTATCGAGAAATTCGCTTCCATCACCAAGGAAGAAGTGCTGCAGCGTGTGGCAGCCCTGGAGTTCAGCCATTTTCTCAAATACTACGAGAACGCGGAAGACCTCAACGCTGCGCCGCGCAGAGACATCAACCGGCGCCCAGAAGTATCTTCCGGCGGAAGGGGTGGTGCGGCAGCAAACCGGGGTTATGAGCAGAGGGGTAACGGCGGATACGTGCGCCTCTTCGTCAATCTGGGTTCCAAAGACGGTTTCTACAAGGCCAGCTTCCTTCAATTTCTGCTCGACGAATCGAACATGAGCAAGGACGTGCTCGGGCGTATTGATATCCGCGATATGAACAGCTGGGTGGAGGTGGACAGCAATTCCGCACAAAGGATGATCAAAACCTTCGACGGCCGGAAGTATAACGGACGCATCATTCGGATGAATGAGGCGGAGGGCGGATTCCGCCGACCTACCGACCAGGGCAGGAAGCGCATTCCTCCCCGTTAACAGGTCTTATTGATGACGGCCGGAAATATTTGTTTTTCATGAAATATACTTATTTTTACTTCAGTTTCAATTTTTTTGAAACAGATGAATCCTGTTCCTTACTTTTTATTTACTCATTATGGAAAAACTAAACTTCCGCGCAAGCCTGTTTGCAACTGCCTTCCTGTCCCTTATCCTCCTTTTTATCTCGGCTCCGACGGTCAAGGCCCAGCTCAGAAATTTTGAGCTTATTTATTCAGATAATGTCAAGGGCGATGTTACCGTTTTCGGAAATACGCTCATGAACCGGGTACTCCCGGGCACACAGACGGCCAACCTCACCGCGATGGACGATCCCGAGCATGCTTCTACGGGAAACAGCATCTACCATAACGGCAATGCCGATATGCAGCAGGTGGATGTGGACGGTAGCTTGGGCGACGGGGGCAGCACCCGTAACTCATCCAGCGCCGATCTGATTCTGCCCCCCGGCACCAATACCATCAAGCTGGCCCGGCTGTATTGGGGTGGCCGCGCTTCCATCGACAACTTCAATCTCAATCTGCCCTCCAACCAAACCATCAGGATTCGTAAGGGTACTTCGGGACCTTATTTCGAATTTGCTGCGCAGGAATTCAACAAGTCCACCGGATTTTCCGGTACCCCGGCTGAGTTCAGTATTTTTCAGGGCTATGTGGACATTACCGAATATGTTGTTGCCAACGGCTCGGGTACCTATACCGTGGGCAACGCCCCCTTGTCTACTGGCGATGGGGGTGACTTCGGCAATTTTGGGGGCTGGTGTATTTATGTGGTCTATGAAAATCCCAACCTGCCCTACAACAGTGTAAGGCTCTATGACGGATATCAGGAAGTATACAGGGGCGGTGCTCCGTTGAATACCACCATCAACCTTTCGGGTCTGGATGTGCCCTCGGGGACCCTGGCCCTCAATGATGCAAAACTGATCTTTTCCACCTGGGAGGGCGATGCTTTCTTCAAAAAAGATTATTTGAAAGTAAATAACACTACTTTTAGTGATGCCCTTAACCCCGACAGCAATGCTTTCAACGGCACCATTTCGCGGAACGGAATTGCAGTGACAACAAAAAACCCCAACTACTCCAACCAAATGGGGATCGATATCGATGAGTTCCCCATTGGTTTAGGGTATGGCATTCTTCCCGGAGCTACATCCGCTCAGGTGGAATTTGGCACCATTCAGGATCAGTATTTTGCCGGCGTACTGGCTTTTGTAATCAAGATGGTGCAGCCCAGTTTCACCCTGCAAAAGACCGTTCGGGATGCTAACGGAAACGGCGACGGTGAGTCGAACGAGGTGCTTACTTATAAAATAAAAGCCTCGAATCTCGTTGGTGCCGGAAATGGACTTGAAGTAGTGGCTACCGATACGCTTCCCGATGGGATAAGCTTTGTGCCCGGATCTTTGCGGTTACTTCATAATCCCGGAAGTGTCACGGCTACCTATACAGATGCATCCGGTGACGATCAGGCGGAGTATATTGAGAATGGACCAATCAAGACAGTTCGTTTCCGAATGGGAACCGGGGCCACGGCAACTGTTGGGGGTACCATACCCGGTGGAGACTCCTGCGTGGTTGAATTCCAGGCCACCATCAATCCGCCTGTTCCGGGCGTGCCCCTTGCTCCCATTACAAATATTGCCCGGCTGAAATCGAAATCAGAAGCCAATGTGAACTATCTGGATGAGGGCACGGCTGTGATTACCCCTGTTCTGGAAAACCTGCTTCCGGTGGTAATCACTTCTCTGGAAGCAAGGTTGAGCGCACCGGGTACCGCTTCAGTGAACTGGGCCACCTCGATGGAAATCGACAGCCGATGGTTTGATGTGGAACGCAGCGAGGATGGATTTGCGTTCCGGTCCGTCTACACGACCGACGCCGCTGGAAACTCCGACAGGATGCTGTACTACAGCGCCTCCGACAATCTGATGGCCGTTTCCTCCCCGGTAGTTTACTACCGCATCCGGCAAACGGGAATCGACGGAAAGGTATCTTACTCCCAAATAGTATCGCTCCGTCTTAAAAAAGGCATATCCGCTATAACAGTTTCGCCCAATCCGTTCCGCAATTTTGTAAATATCAATATTGATAACGAGCGCGAAGAGATGTGCACCGTCAATCTGCTGAGTGTGAACGGCAAAACAATTGCCAGTCGGCGCTACCAGCTTCTCCGCGGCACCACGTTCATCAGGCTCGATGAATTGGGCAATCTTCCTGCCGGCCAGTATTACATCCGTGTGGTTACCGCTTCCGGCAGCCAGTTGAAATCGGTTACCCGACAGTAAGAAAAGCAATAAATCGCAATACCGGACGTTAAGCGTTCAGGGCAAGCCGGCTCATAGCCGGCTTGTTTTTTATCCCGGTTGGCGAATTGCGGATTTTGTTTCTGTTTTCGGACAGCCCATCAATCAACTTAAACCCAGGCATACGTTATGAAAAAGCTGATTCCCCTCCTCATTTTGATTGGCCTTTTCTGTGCGGGCTGCAATCAGAAATTCAGCGTCGGCAAGGCGGCCAATCCCTCCGGAAAATTCCGCTCCTGATTTTCGCATAGTAAATCGTGCACATAGTACGTCGCTGCTGCACCTTCGGAAGCAGTTTTGTTTCCGGCTCTTGTTCTTTTGGAAAAAGAATCAGGCAAGCTCGATCACGGTGATTTCAGGCAGAACGCCTACACGACCGGGGTAACCGATGAATCCGAAGCCCACATTCACATAAAGTTTCTGTTTGGCCTCTTCGTATAATCCGGCCCACTGGCGGTAAATGTATTGTACCGGACTCCATCTGAATCCGGGCACATCGATGCCGAACTGCATGCCGTGCGTGTGTCCGCTCAGGGTCAGGTCGATGTTCGGATAATTTTTCCTCACTTCAGCATCCCAGTGGCTGGGATCATGGCTCATCAGTATTTTGAAAGGGTAGTTTTCCGCACCTGCGTATGCCTTTCCCAACTTTCCGTATTTGGGGAAACGGGCTTTTGAGCTCCAGTTTTCGATGCCGATAAGTGCGATCCGGTCGCCGTTGCGTTGGAGTTCCACATGTTCGTTCAGCAGGAGCCTCCAGCCCATGTCTGCCTGCAGTTTTTTCAACAGTTCCAGGTTTTCGGCCTGGGTGATGCCCTTGTTGGGCCAGCGCACATAATCGCCATAGTCGTGGTTGCCCAGTACCGAGTAAACACCCAGGGGAGCCTTGAGCGAGCCGAACAATTCCCTGAACCCG
>JBIIDU010000017.1:0-19257 GCA_044238165.1 Ferruginibacter sp.
AGCGATATAATTTCGTGTAGTCAATACTGTGATAAATTACCCAGAATCCTTTTTCAGGAAAACGCGGGCGTATGTAGTTTTTCAACCGATCAGCGCCTTGGCTTTTCCCTTATCGATTTCCTTCTCCCAGCCGGCAATGACGATGGTGGCTACCGCGTTTCCGGTAAGGTTGGTCAGCGCACGGCCTTCGCTCATGAAACGGTCGATGCCCAGCAGGAGGGAGATGGCCGCCACAGGAATATGCCCGGCAACCGGCAAGGTGGCCGCAAGTGTGATGAAGCCGCTGCCGGTTACGCCGGCCGCACCTTTTGAGGTGAGCAGCAATACAAGCAGCAAGCTCGCTTGCTGTGCGATGTCCATAGGGGTATCGGTGGCCTGTGCCAGAAAAACTGCGGCCATAGTGAGGTAGATGCAGGTGCCGTCGAGGTTGAAGGAATAGCCGGTGGGGACTACAAGTCCCACCACGGGCTCCGAGCAGCCCAGTTTCTCCAGCTTTTCTATGAGTCCGGGCATGGCCGATTCCGACGAGGAAGTGCCCAGTACAAGCAACAGTTCTTCGCGCAGATAGGCCAGCAACCGGAAAATGTTGTAGCCTGCCAAATGCAAAATACCTCCAAGTACCAGCACAATGAACAGGCTACAGGTGAGGTAAAACGCGAGCAGCAACTGACCCAGTTGTGCCAGTGAACCGAATCCGTATTTGCCGATGGTGAAGGCCATGGCCCCGAATGCCCCGATAGGAGCCAGTTTCATGATAGAGCGGATCATCCGGAACAAGGCATCTTCCAGCGACTGCAGTCCGTTGAGCAGGGGAGCGGCGCGTTGGCCGATGGACGCAAGGGCGAACCCCATCAGTATGGAAAACAAGAGGATCTGCAACAGGTTGTTGGCGGCAAAAGCGCCCACGATGCTATCGGGAATCAGGTTCACAAGAAAATCGGACGTATTGGATGCACCGGCCCGGGTGATGTACTGCTGTACGGCACCCGTGTCCATATCTTCGGCACGCAGGTGAAGACCCGCTCCCGGCTGCAGCAGGTTGATTACCAGTATGCCGATGAGCAGTGCCAGGGTCGTCACCACTTCAAAGTAAATCAGTGCGCGCAGGCCCACACGGCCCACTTTGCGGGTGTTGCGCATGTGCGCGATGCCCGTTACCACGGTGCAGAATACGATCGGCGCCACCATCATTTTGATGAGCCGTATGAACGCATCGCCCAGCGGACGGAGACGTACGGAAAGATCGGGAAAAAAAATACCGAGCAGGGCTCCCGCCACGATGGCCAGTAAGACCTGGATATAAAGGGAGTGCAGCAGTCGGCGCATACCGTTAGGCGGGGTTGGCGCTTCCATTCACAACCTGTGTTGACGGAAGCGGATTCTGGTCAGGATTCCTTGCTGCTCTTCTCGCCCACAAACCAGTGGTCCTTGCTGGCGAACAGCACATTGAATGTGGTGAGCGACCCGTAACAGCGGGTGACGTATTGCTGCAGGTTCACCTTATCCTCGTCGCTCAGTTTCTTGTGGCTGTTGATGTTTTGTTCGAGCACACGCAGGCGGTCGCGCAGCATCACGATCTTGTGGAAGAAATCCTCGATGGGCACTTCCTTGGCCTTGAGCGATTTGTCGTGGGGTTGCAGCAAAAGAGTGCCTCCGTTCCAACGGTCGCCGAGTGGAACGGTCTCACTCACGCCGCCCCATAGACGAAGCATCCGCAGCAGCGATTTTTCGGTTTCGCTTACGGTGGTGACCTCTTCCGAAACATTTTCGGCGATGATCTCATCCAGCTGCGGATCGGTTTTCTCCACTTCGCGGATGCCGTGGTTGATGAAGGAAATCAGATAGGTGGCGTAGCGTACGCCCACCACCACGCCCGGTCCGTATTGCGTGTGCTGAAGGCGCGATCCTACGCCCAGATGGAGTTGTTCTTCCATATTGTTGAGGCATGAATTGGTTCTGCCACAAAAATAAGCGGCGATCGGATAGCTTGTGCGGATTTTAGGCCGGTAGATGGGAGGCTCAGATCAGGGTCTTTCCGCTCTGGCCGATCAGCACGCCGTTATGGTAGATTTCGAGCAGGTATTTTCCGGTGCTGAACCGGGGAGCCAGAAAGCTGAAGTTGATGCGGCGCGACTCGCCGGCCTGCTGGGTCAACCGCATTTTTCCGGAACATTCACGCCGGGTTTGTCCGGTATAGAAGATGCCGGTTTCGGTACCCGGGTTTTTGAGGACGGTGCCGTCGGGTTGTATGACGACAACAACGATTTCAGCCACCGATTGCCGGCTTCCTGTGTTACTGATGCGGAACGATCCACCGATTTTTTCTGTTTCTCCCGCCCGGCCCGTTTCCATCTCCACATTGCTTATTGCGCTGAATGCGGAGAACTGTACTTCATCCACGGAAAGTTTGGGCTGATCTTCGGGCTTTAACAGTTGAAGGCCATTGCCTTCAACTCCGGAGGGCAGTGCTCCCTGTTTGCCTAATTGTTCCCTCAGTCGCATATTTTCGGCTTCAAGCTCGCGGTTGACATTGCTCATAATCAGCAGTTTCCCCGCCAGTTCGGCTGAACCACTGTCGTTAGGGTTGCGCTGGTTGAGCAGCAGGTTGTCGACTTCCTCGCGCAGCCGGCTGAATGTGTGCGGCCCTTCAGGAGATACGGCATTGCCCCGGTCTGTTACGGTTGCGGCCGGAATTTCGCGGTAATCGGGCGCCGAAGTACGGCCGGATGCTTTGCCTTTATCGTTGATGGTAACTGCGGTTTCGGTAACAGGGCTGTGGAAATAGGACCAGGCAGCAAGTGCCATCATGCCCACCGACAAAGTCATCAGCGCAACAATAAGTGCCGGGAGGTAGGGATACTCCTTCGGTGTTTTTATTTGCCTGTCTGACGGCTTTTGATGCTTCATTAATTCCTCAGCGCCGCAATCGATACGGCACTTGATTTTTTTTAAAAAATCGGTCTTTGCTCTTTTCGGGGGAAGTGCTTTCGGCGTTGACAGCATGGGCTGAAACTTGCCGGGTTGCCGGTTTTGGTAGGATAGGATGAGTGCGCAAAGGTAGAGATTCATAAGCGAAGTCGGGGAAATATCTTATCCGTGAAAATCAATGGGATACGTTTTTTCCGGAAGGTTGTGGACGTACATTTTTCTTATAGTCGTAGGAGGCTTCGAGCATATAGCGGTAGAAATCTACCAGACTGCTGTTACGGGTGAAGGTGTAGTCGGGGCGGTACATTTTCATGAAGATGTCCAGATCTTTTTCCTCCAGGCCGGTCACCCTCCGTACGGTGGATTTGTTGAAACGGTAGTTCACATATTTCTCCTCTTCTTCCGCCAGCAGCCGGTCACGCATCCGCGCCAGCTGCCGGTTGCGCCGGAACCGGAAGAGGTTTACCAGCTCGTTCACATCGAGTCCGGCTACTCCGCTCACAGGGTCCAGCGAGGGTTTTACGCCGCCCCGGCTGTAGTTGAAAATTTCTGCGAAGCGATCCCGGTTCTCCAGCGAGTCGAACCGGTAGTTCCGGCTGAACACTCTCACTTCCTTGAGCATTGTGTATTTCCTCTTTACACGTACATGCAGTGCGATGTCGAATGCGGCCGGATTGCTTACGGCCGTTACGGCGTATTTCAGAGTGGCCTTACCGTTGTAGGAAAAAGTGAGCGAATCGCCCGGGTCGGCGGCAATCCGGTAGCGGCCGTTGCTGTCGGTAACCGTGCAGGCACCCTTGCCGGTGTTAATCTGTACCCAAGCCAGCGGTATGTAGGCAGTGGAGTCGAACACCGTTCCGCTGATGAACTGCTGTGCATCGGAACGGGAACAGCTCAGCAGCAAAAAAGCGGCGGTCAGCAACACAAGGGCGGTACAGGGCCTGAACGGCTTCATAAGCATGAATAGTTCGGCAAATTACACTGAATCGGGCAGTGCAGTGGACAGGCCTGAAGGGAGCGGCACTAAAGTGGGAAAAATGCCGGCAGCGAAGATGCAGGATTCAGGTTGGGAAATACCATTTTTCCGGTCGATTCGTCGAGGTAGTCGTTCGAAAAAAACGATTCACCGTAAAAACGGAAATAAACCAGGGAGCCCGGTGCAAAGCCCATGGCATACAATTCGTCTTTGCCGAACTTCACGGACGGCGTGTTGCTGGTGGAATAAACCGGACTGAAATACTTGTAATTGTTTTTGGAAAGAGAAGAGTTTTCACCGAAAAAGATCCGGTATCCCCTGCGTTCGGAAGCGCTGGCTGCAGGGTTGATATTGGCGCCGACCCGGACGCTGTCACTAAATACATTGACGAAGTGCCCGACCACGGTGGTGGTAGACAACTGTCCCAGCGATTTTGCGGGAACCACCGATGAGGCGCCGCCCGTGGCGGTATGGGAGTAGCCAATTAGTTTGTAGGTGCCGAAGCCCTCTTTGCTGAACGTGAGGGTATACACATCATTCGGCACATTGGCGAACTGGTAACTACCGTTGGCCGCTGTGGTGGTGCTGAAACCGGTGCCGTCGATGCTAACCGTCATTCCGGCGGAAGAGGGCAACTGGTTGTTTCTTTCATTGTACAGCGACACGCTGCCTACCATGTTTCCTGTGGTGATTACGGGAATAGGGGTATTGTCTTTTTTGCAGGAAACGGCCAGGAGCGATACCAGTGCGGTGAACAGGGCGAATTTTTTCATGATGCGGGAAATTTTATCGGGGCGAATATACGCAAATAATATGCCGAGGTTGGAAGGGCGATACATTTTTTCTTTCATGCTCTGTCGGACAAGCCCCTGAGGAAATCGCGGATTGCCGGAGCATAGTGCAAGTGCTCGAGCTGGTGTATTTTTTCAGCCAGCGATTCGGGTGTTTCGCCGGCAACGACGTCACATTCCGCCTGAAACAGCAAACGGCCATGGTCGTAGTGCTCGTCCACCTCATGGATGCTGATACCGCTCTTTTTTTCTCCCGCTTCAATGACCGCATGGTGTACATGCCTGCCGTACATGCCCTTGCCCCCAAACCGGGGAAGCAGGGCCGGATGGATATTGATGATTCTGCCTTCAAAAGCCCGCAGCAGCGGCCCGGGAATTTTCCACAGAAACCCTGCCAGCACCAGCAGGTCATATTTTCCGGGCGATAAATCTTCGGGGTAGGCATCTCCTTCCAGGAAGCGCTTTTTGTCGATCAGCAGCAGGGGTATGCCGAATTCCCGGGCAATGGAGGCAACACCCGCAGCGGGATTGTTGCAAACAATGAGCCCTACGTCTATTTCGGGCCAACCGGCGGTATTGCTGTCCCTGAAGTATTCAATGATCCTCTGTGCATTGCTTCCGGTGCCACTGGCGAAAATGGCAATGGTGTGTTTTCTGCTCATTCGCTCCGGCCCGAGATCCTTTTCCATACTTTTTTGAGGTAATTGGTGAAAAACCGGTATTGTCCAAGGGGGATGCTTACCAATAAAACCGAAAAGGGCCAGAGCAGGGTGATGAGGAGCAGGTAAGCGATCCAGTAGCTCGGTCCCCTGGAGTCGACAACGGCATTCAGCAGGTATCTGCCCGCCTTTCCGCACAAACTGCCGCCCAGGGCGAACGTGCACAAAATCAGCACCAGATTCAGGGTGTTCACTTTCCAGCGGTTTTTCAGTTTTTCGAGCATGTGGCAAAATTGGGAGAAATATGCTGATTATCATCAAAATCAGCTCTAAAAAAGAGACTGCGTCGACCTCCTTACAAAATCATGACAATCACCGCTTTAAGACCCGGCAAAAGCGCTGAAAATCAAGCCCGACGGGCTGAAAATTTTTTTCCGGATGTTGATATATTGTCAACATGGTAACTTACTTTTGCACCCGATCAAGGAATTTTTACTCTATCTGAATCCGATCAATTTAGTGTATGAGACGAACCCGCTACTTTTTCAACCGCTTTTCAGCATTTTTTCTTCTCTTTTTCCTGGTTTTTTCCTCCTTCAATAAATCTTTCGCAGCCGATGGTGAAGCCCTTTTCAAGGCCAACTGTGCCAACTGCCACAAGCCTTTGGAAGACTACACAGGTCCGGCCCTGAAAGGCGCCCGGAAAAGGGCTCCGAACCCCGACTGGTCGATAAAGTGGGTCAACAATGTGAACTCGATGCTGGAGACCGACCCCTACGCGAAATCACTCCTCGCCAAATACGGGTCGAAAATGACCCAGTTCAACCTGCCCGAAGCAGATATCAAAGCCATTCTCGATTACGCCGACAACTATACGCCGCCCGCACCTACAACCGCAGCTGCCGACGGGGGGTCAGGATCTTCGAGCGACAACTCCCTGCTTTTCGGCATACTTACCCTGATTCTGGCCGTCATCGCCCTCATCCTGCTTCAGGTGAACAGCAGTCTCCGCAAACTGACCGAGGAGAAAGAAGGTATTTTCCGCTCCGAGCCGGTTCCCTTCTACCGCAACAAGACTTATCTGATGATGGGCATCCTTGCACTCTTTTGTTTCGGCGGATATAAGACCATCAACGCTGCCATGGGATTGGGACGTTCTCAAAATTATCAGCCTGAGCAACCCATTTATTATTCGCACAAGGTACATGCCGGCGTCAATCAGATTAACTGCCTTTATTGCCATAACGGGGCGCAGGACAGCAAATATTCAAACATTCCGTCTGTGAACGTGTGTATGAACTGCCACAAGGCGGTCAAAGAATACAAGGGCGACCCCATCGTGCGCGAAGACGGAAGCTCCGTCAACGGCACCGCCGAAATTCAGAAGCTTTATAATTATGCAGGCTGGAATCCCGACACCAAAAAATACGACAGGCCCGGAAGCCCGATCCAATGGGTGAAGATCCACAACCTGCCCGACCATGTTTATTTCAACCACAGCCAACACGTGAAAGTGGGCAAGCAAAACTGCCAGACCTGTCACGGTCCGATCCAGGAAATGGGCGAGGTTTACCAGTACAGCAACCTCAGTATGGGCTGGTGCATCAACTGCCATCGCGAAAGCAAGGTGAACTTTTACAACACGTCCACCGGCGAGGGCAACAAGTTCTACAGTATCTACGAGAAGTTTCACGAGGATATCAAAAATGGGAAGCTCGACAGCGTGACCGTGGAAAAAATCGGAGGTACCGAGTGTCAGAAATGCCACTATTAATTAACTGTTCAAAAGCGAATCCGGCTGTTCCGTCACCATAAGCTGTTCAGCTAAACCGCCATCTGCACATCATCGTAATAGTATGGAAAAAAAGTACTGGCAAAATTTTGGAGCGCTTAACCAAAGCCCTGCTCATCAGGAAAAAGCCGAGAAAGAATTCAATGAGGAGCTGCTGCCGTTTGAAGAGATTGACGACAAGGGCTTTGCCGACCTGAAAGCACCTCGGAGGGATTTTCTGAAATACCTGGGCTTCAGTACCGCAGCCGCCACGCTTGCGGCGGGTTGTGAAATGCCCGTGAAAAAAGCGGTGCCCTATCTCAATAAGCCCGAAAACCTGATACCGGGCGTCGCCAATTACTACGCCTCCACCTACGTGAACGAAGGCGATGTGTTGCCGGTGATTGTCAAGCAGCGCGACGGCCGCCCTATCAAAATAGAAGGAAACGAAAATGCCTACACCGGAGGCGGAACCAGCGCCCAGGTTCAGGCAAGCGTGCTCGACCTGTATGACAATACCCGCCTGCGTTATCCCATGCAGAACGAGGGCAGCGGCTTCAAGGAAGTGACCAGCTTCGAAAACTTCGACAAGATTGTTGCCGCCAAACTGGCCGAACAGGCCGGAAAGAAACTGGTGGTGCTGACTTCCACCGTGAATTCACCCTCCACCCAGAAACTCATTGACGATTTTCTGGCCAAATACCCCGGAAGTACCCATGTACAGTACGATGCCGTGAGTTACAGCGGTATGCTCGAAGCCAACCGGATCTGCTACGGCGAAGGCAAAAGGGCCTTGCCGTCTTACCAGTTCGACCAGGCAAAAGTCATTGTGAGCCTCGGCGCCGATTTTCTCGGTACCTGGCTGAGTCCTGTGGAGTTTTCCGCCCAGTATGCCAAAAACAGAAGGATAAAATCTTCTGCCCCCGATATGAGCCGGCACATCCAGTTCGAAAGCCAGTTCTCGGTAACCGGCGCTTCTGCCGATGACCGCCATACCCATAAGCCCTCCGAAACGGCAGCCATCGCGCTCGCCCTGCTGGCGCGTGTGGGTGGTGCCACCAACTCGCCCGCCATCAAAGACGCCGGACTGTTGAAAGGAATCGAAAAAGCGGCTGCCCAACTGAATGCGAACAAGGGTGCCGCCCTTGTGGTTTGCGGAAGCAACGACGTGAACGTGCAGGTGGTGGTGAACGCCATCAACGAGGCAATCGGCGCTAATGGCAAAACCATCAACTGGTCGGCCACCGCCAACTATAAGAAAGGAAGCGATGCCGCAATTGCCAAACTGGTGGAGGAAATGAATGCCGGACAGATCGGCGCTATCCTGATCCATGCCACCAACCCCGCCTACGCTTACCGCGAGGGAAAGAAATTCATCGCCGGCCTGAAGAAGGTGCCCGTATCGGTTTCCTTCAATGCCACAATGAATGAAACCACCGAACACTGCAAATTCAGTATACCCCACCACCACTGGCTGGAAAGCTGGGGCGACGCCGAACCCAAAACCGGCACCTATTGCCTGCAGCAGCCTACCATCAATCCCCTGTTCAAAACAAGGGCATTCGAAACTTCGCTGCTCAAATGGTCGGGTGCAACCTCCGAATACGAAACATTTTTCCGGGAATTCTGGACCGCAAGGCTGGGCAGTACCGACGCGTTCAACACCACGCTTCAGGTGGGTTTTGCTACCGGCGTGGCCCCTTCGTCGCCTGCCGTTTTCAGCAACGCGGGTCTGGCTGCCGCTACCACGGCCTTGGCCGCTACGCGTTCGTCAGAGTATGAAGTTGTTTTTTATCAGAAAGTATCCATGGGCAACGGCAACCAGGCCAACAATCCCTGGCTGCAGGAACTGCCCGACCCTATTTCTAAAGTGACCTGGGACAACTACGCCATGGTAGGGCCCACGTTCGCAAAAGCGGTGCTGGGCCTCGATGTGCTGGGCAACCAGCGTCAGGGCGATGCTTACGAAGTCACTCCCGAAAAGCCCGTCATCAAGGTAACCGTCAACAATCAGTCCATAGAACTGCCCGCGCTCATCGTTCCCGGCATGCACCCCAATGTGGTGGCCATCGCCCTCGGTTATGGCCGTGAAAGCGCTGACGCATCCAAAACACAGGAGTATATCGGTCGCTCCGCCAAAGGCGCCGGTAAAAATGCCTACCCCCTGGTAGGATTCGACGGAAGCTCGTTCATCTATAATGGTACCGCAACGGTCAGCAAAACAGAAGCTACTTATGCCCTGGCGCAAACCCAGGTGCATGGCTCTTCTGAAAACCGCCCGGTGGTTTATGAAACCTCGCTGGCAGCCTACAAGGCCGATCCCAAGGGCGTTCTGAAACATGCTACAGAAGAAAGAGAAAATCTCATTCCCTACGGTGGAGAAGACTACGTGAAAGATGCCACCATTTACCCGCACTACGAAAAGCCCGGCATCAAATGGGGCATGAGCATTGACCTCAACACCTGCACCGGCTGCAGCGCCTGCGTGGTGGCCTGTACCGCCGAAAATAATGTGGCTGTGGTAGGAAAAACCCAGGTGATGCGGGCCCACGAAATGCACTGGCTGCGCATCGACCGCTACTTCACCGGCGATGTGAGCAACCCCGATGTGGTATTCCAGCCCATGATGTGCCAGCACTGCGACAATGCTCCCTGCGAGAATGTTTGTCCCGTAGCCGCAACCAACCACAGCAGCGAGGGGCTCAACCAGATGACATATAACCGCTGCATCGGCACCCGCTATTGCGCCAACAACTGTCCTTTCAAGGTACGCCGGTTCAACTGGCTTGATTATACCGGTGCCGACAGTTTCAAAGACAACCAGCAACCCCTGATCGGTGTGGATATGGACGAGTCGGTCATGCAGATGAATGACGACCTCACGCGCATGGTGCTGAATCCCGATGTGACCGTGCGCTCCAGAGGTGTGATCGAGAAATGTTCATTCTGTGTACAGCGCCTTCAGGAAAAGAAACTGGACGCCAAGAAGTCGGAGGATCCCTCGGTGGTTCGCGATGTGAAAACCGCCTGTATGCAGGCTTGCCCCACGCACGCCATCAGCTTCGGCAATGTGAACGACAAGCAGAGCGAAGTGTACAAGATCCGGAACGAGGAACAGAAGGACAGGGCGTTCTATGTGCTCGAGCAACTGCATGTGCTGCCCAACGTCAGCTATCTGGCCAAGATCAAGAATACCGATCGTACGGTGACCAACGAAAAACACGCACAGGGAGAACACGCCTGAGCAACCGATTATACAACCCATGCTGAAGGCCTTGCCGACGGCAAAATGCGAAACCGACTATGTCATTATTGAAATACGAATCACAAATCCGGGAGCCGCTGGTAGGGGGCAATAAAGATTATCACCAGGTTACGGAAGACATCATCCGGCCTATTGAGATGAAGCCGAGCCGCCTCTGGTACATCGGCTTCTACATCAGCGTGGCCCTGCTGCTTTTCGGCGTGTACAGCGTATACCGTGAGGTCACTTACGGCATCGGCCAGTGGAACCTGAACAAGACCATCGGCTGGGGATGGGATATCACCAACTTCGTATGGTGGGTAGGTATCGGTCATGCGGGAACCCTCATTTCCGCGATTTTGCTGCTGTTCCGCCAGGGCTGGCGCACCGGGGTGAACCGCGCCGCCGAGGCCATGACCATCTTCGCGGTGATGTGCGCCGGGCAATTCCCCATTTGGCACATGGGTCGTGTATGGATGGCCTTCTTCGTACTGCCTTATCCCAACAGCCGCGGTCCCCTCTGGGTGAACTTCAACTCGCCACTGCTCTGGGACGTGTTCGCGATTTCCACTTATTTCACCGTTTCTCTGTTGTTCTGGTATTCGGGACTCTTGCCCGATATGGCCACCGTGCGCGACCGCGCCAAAACCAAACTGCGCAAACTGCTTTACGGCGTCGCCTCTTTCGGATGGACCGGCAGCACCAAACACTGGCAGCGTCATGAGAGCCTTTCGCTGGTACTTGCAGGGTTGAGCACTCCGCTGGTACTTTCCGTGCATACCATCGTATCGTTCGACTTCGCCACTTCGGTAGTTCCCGGATGGCATACCACCATCTTCCCGCCCTATTTCGTGGCCGGCGCCATCTTCAGCGGTTTCGCCATGGTGCAAACCCTCATGATCGTCCTCCGCAAAGTGTTCGCGCTGGAAGACTATATCACCCTTGGCCACATCGAAGCCATGAACAAGGTGATCGTGCTCACCGGGTCCATCGTGGGCATTGCCTACATCACCGAACTGTTCATTGCCTGGTACGGTCAGAATCCTTACGAATGGTACGCCTTCAAGGAGAACCGCGCCAACCTCTTCAGCCCCTACGGCTGGAGTTACTGGCTGATGATGTTCTGCAATGTGGTTTCACCCCAGATGTTCTGGTCCAGGAAGCTGCGCCGCAACATCGTTTTCACTTTCTTCATGAGCATCATCGTGAACATCGGCATGTGGTACGAGCGCTTTGTGATCATCGTCACATCCACCTACCGCGACTTCCTGCCTTCGAGCTGGAGTACTTATTACAGCCCCTCCATTTATGAGATCGGCTTTTACCTGGGAACCTTCGGGCTCTTCTTCACCTGCTTCTTCCTATTTGCCAAATATTTCCCCGTGATTGCGGTGGCGGAAATCAAGAGCGTGCTGAAAACAACGGGCGAGAACTACAAGCACAAGATGACCGATTTGGAGAAGGCCGATGCCGAAAAGTTTTATGTGGAGGAAGTGGAGCACGCGCATTAATATGTAAAAAACGGCCTGCAGCCAGTTCGTTGGTTCGAGGTCTTAGAAAAAATAACCATTATGGCAGGAGGAATCAAAAAATTTGTGGTGGGCTGTTTCGATGACGAGGCGGTCTTGTTTCCTGCGGTGAAAAATGTTCGCCGCGCCGGCTACAAGATCCATGACGTGTACACGCCCTTTCCGGTGCACGGGCTCGACCATGCGCTGGGCCTTCGTGAAACCAGCCTGCATACCGCGGGCTTCATCTTCGGCATCACCGGTACAACTACCGCGCTCACCTGCATCAGCTGGATCTTCACCAAAGACTGGCCGCTCAATATCGGGGGCAAGCCGCACTTCGCCCTGCCGGCCTGGATTCCCATCACCTTCGAGCTTACGGTATTGTTCGCTGCGGTGGGTATGGTGCTCACGTTCTGCTACCTCTGCCAGATGTCGCCCTTTGTGAAGAAACACCATTTCCACCCCCGAGCCACCGATGATCTTTTTGTGATGGCCATCGAGTGCACCGATAAGACTAACGACAGCGAAGTGCAGGATTTTCTGAAGAAGGCCGGTGCCAAAGAAATCAACGTGCAGCAGGCTGAAACCGGTTGGTGGCTGGGCCGTTACGACCGCGAACAGAAACTGTACCGCGACGAGAAAGGATATTGATTGACAAGAGTGATTGATTCCGGTAAGCGATGCAACAATACCGGAAAAGAAATTGAACCAGTGTAATTATAATAGCATGCGCATGAAAAGAATTATTCTGCTGACGACCGCTGTTTTTTCTGTGGCCGCCGCAGCTACAACCATGACGGGCTGCAGCAACAACACGGAACCGGGCCGGATCTATATGCCCGATATGGCGTACAGCCGTGCTGTGGAAACCTATGTGGGCCTCGATACCACCCTCTTCACCACGCAACCCGGGAAAAAGGGCAAGTTGATTTTCTACAATGCCAGCCCCGTTTCGGGTACGATCCGTCTGGGCGACCTGCCCGATTATGTGCTGACCGACGATTCGGCCGGATACGCGCTGAGCGCACAGATCAAAAATCCCCTTCCGCCGCTGGGCAGAAAAGACAGCGCCGAAGCGGCGCGTCTCTTCAATATTTATTGCGCCATCTGTCACGGAGAGGGCGGCGCCGCCAATGGTCCGCTGGCTACATCCGGAAAAGTTGGCGGCGTGGCCAATCTGACTGCCGATGCCTATATCAAAATGGCCGACGGCACCATGTATCACTCGCTGTACTACGGAAAAAACAACATGGGCAGCTATGCTTCCCAGCTCGATAAGAAACAACGCTGGCAACTGGTGCAGTACATCCGGTCTTTGCAACCCAAGCCGGCCAGCGCTGCAGCTTCGGCCCCCGCGGGCAAAGACAGCACCGGAGCTGCAAAGCGTATCTGACCGATGCCGTTGGAAGAAACCTGAATTCTTTTATGCCGTATTCCGCGGAAACGGCAAACAAAAAAATGATTAGATGAACCAGTCTTTCGAATTGCCGGGTAGCTACAAAAAATGGACAATAGGACTCATTGCCGCAGGAGTGATTGCCTTATTGTACGGGTTGGTGATGTACCATCCTTTTCAACACGCCGCACATGGCGAAGGCCCTACCTCCGGAACCCGCTTCTGGGCCGTACTGCTGCAGAACTGTACTTTCTGGCTGCTGGTCACCAATGCCAGCATGTTCTTCATCGGGGTAACCACCCTCGCAATGGGCGGCTGGCAGGTAGCCATGCGCCGCGTACCCGAAGCTATTTCCAGTGTCGTGCCGGTGATCGGTATCATCTGCTTCCTGATACTGATGGCCATCGTCTGGGGCGGGCATGATGACATTTACCACTGGGTCAACAAGGATGTTGTGGAGCACGATCCCATACTGAAGGGCAAAAGCGGTTTTCTCAATCCTGTCTTCTTCACCGTATGGAGCGGCATCACCATTCTCCTGTGGTGGGCACTGGGAAAGAAAATGCGTTCACTCAGCCTCGGCAGCGACAAAGGCGGGCCCATGAGTTTCGAAACAGGTAAGCGCTGGATCAACCAGAACATCATCTGGGCTGCGGCCTTCATCGTGTTTTTCGGACTCACTGTCGGTTCCACCATACCCTGGCTCTGGCTCATGAGCATCGATGCGCATTGGTACAGTACCATGTACAGCTGGTACACGTTTGCCAGTACTTTTGTTGCTGGCATGTCGCTTGTGGCGCTCTTCGTGGTATTCCTCAAAAACCGCGGCCAGCTTGAGTATGTCACCGAAGAGCACCTGCACGATGTGGGCAAGTTCATGTTCGCCTTCTCGGTATTCTGGACTTATCTCTGGTTCTCCCAGTACATGCTGATCTGGTATGCCAACATTCCGGAAGAGACCGGTTATTTCAAGATACGTGTAGCCGGACCCTACCGCGGCATCTTCTTCCTGAATCTGATACTGAATTTCATCTGCCCCCTCCTCATCCTGATGAAGCGGGCGGCCAAAAGAAACTATACGCTCATCACCCTTATGGCGGTGCTCATCATTTTCGGCCACTGGATCGATTTCTGGCAGATGGTGATGCCGGGCACCCTGAAGGAAAAAGCCGAACTGATGCCCTTCGAATTCGGCATTGCCGCCCTGTTCATCGGCATCATCATGTGGCGTGTGGGCGATTATCTCACGAAGAACCCGCTTACGCCGGTCAATCATCCTTTCCTCAAGGAAAGCATGATTCACCATACCTGATGCGGATTCCGAAAGCCGTGCGGTTTCCGGGGAATTGCAAGGCGCACGATTAAACAAAAAAGGACAATACCTCATTCCGTAAATAATTTTGAATCATGACAGAGATTTTGTTGATAGCGATTGTCGTAATGATTTTTGTGGTGATCTTCCAGATTGCCAAAGCCAGCGAGTATGTCAGCGTGCTGAAAGGGGAGGAGAAGGCCAGAAAGCAGAACAACAGGATCAACGCGTTCATGCTGATCGCTTTTCTCGTGCTCGGGCTCGCAGGATGTTTCTGGTGCAACGAGCTGTATTACGGCAAAACCCTTTTCCCGCAGGGCGCCGCCTCCGACCATGGCGAGAAGATCGATCTGATGATGTACATCACCCTTGCGGTTACAGGCATCGTATTCTTCATCACCCAGATTCTGCTGTTCTGGTTCGCCTTCAAATACCAGGAGCGCGACGGGCGTAAGGCCTTCTATTTTCCGCACAACAACAAACTGGAACTCATCTGGACCACCGTACCGGCCATCTTCCTTACCGTACTGGTTGTTTTCGGGCTTAAATACTGGTTCAAAATGACCGGAGAAGCACCCAAAGATTCCGTGGTTGTGGAAGTGACCGGGCATCAGTTCGCCTGGGAATTCCGCTATCCCGGTGCCGACAATACTCTGGGCAAGAAGGATTACAAACTCACCAAAGGAGCCAATAGCCTGGGCGTGGACTTCAACGATCCGGCCAGTAAGGACGATATCCATGTACCCGCCACCATGCACATACCCGTGGGCAAACCGGTAAAGCTGGTCATCAACGCACAGGATGTGATTCATGATGTGGGTCTTTCACATTTCCGCCTGAAGATGGATGCGGTACCCGGCATACCCACCACCATGTGGTTCACTCCTTTGTACACCACCGAAGAAATGAAAGTGCGTACCGGCAACCCCAACTTCGTCTACGAAATCAGTTGCGACCAGATGTGCGGCAAAGGCCACTTCTCCATGCGCGGCGTTGTTGTCGTAGAGAAGGAAGAAGATTACAAGAAGTGGCTGGCTACACAATCGCCTATGTATTATACCGTGTTCCCCGACAAGAAACCGAAAGAGAACCTTGTAGACACCACAAAAAAATCCATGCCGATTGCGGCGCTTTGATAAACGAACCGTTAAAACCCACCGAATATGAGCCAGGCCATTACCTTACAGGAAACCGCTTCCCATGCCGCACACGATGCGCATCATGAGCACCATCACCACGAGACCTTCATCACCAAATACATTTTCAGCCAGGACCACAAGATGATTGCCAAGCAGTTCCTCATCACGGGAATGATCTGGGCCATCATCGGCGGACTTTTCTCCGTATTGTTCCGGCTGCAACTGGGTTATCCCGAGCAAAGCTTCCCCTGGCTGGAAGACCTGCTGGGGCACTGGGCCAAGGGAGGCAAGCTAAACCCCGAGTTTTATTATGCACTGGTAACCATGCACGGCACCATACTGGTATTCTTTGTGTTGACTGCGGGTTTGAGCGGAACCTTTGCCAACTTCCTGATTCCGCTGCAGATCGGCGCACGCGACATGGCATCGCCGATGCTCAACATGCTGAGTTACTGGTTTTTCTTTTTGTCTTCCATCGTGATGTTCTCCTCGCTCTTCGTACAAACCGGACCTGCCAGCGGAGGATGGACCATCTATCCGCCACTGAGCGCCCTCGGGGATGCTTCCAGCGGATCCAAAATCGGCATGGATCTCTGGCTCATCAGCATGGCATTGTTCATCGTGAGCTCGCTGCTCGGCGGCCTCAACTATATCACCACCATCCTCAACATGCGCACCAAGGGCATGAGCATGACGCGTATGCCGCTCACCGTATGGGCGCTGTTCTTCACCGCGGTGCTGGGCGTGCTTTCCTTCCCGGTGCTGCTCTCCGGCGCCATCCTGCTGCTGTTCGACCGCAACCTGGGCACCAGTTTCTTCCTGAGCGACATTGTGGTGAACGGAAAAATATTGCCCAACGAAGGCGGCAGCGCCATCCTGTTCCAGCATCTCTTCTGGTTCCTGGGCCACCCGGAAGTGTACATCATCCTGTTGCCGGCAATGGGCATGTCGTCCGAAATCCTCTCTGTCAACAGCCGCAAACCCATTTTCGGGTATATGGCCATGGTAGGATCACTCTTCGCCATCGCCATCCTGGCCTTCCTGGTTTGGGCGCACCATATGTTTGTAACCGGACTGAATCCTTTCCTCGGTGCCTTCTTCGTGTTGCTCACGCTGCTGATCGCCGTGCCTTCGGCCATCAAGGTATTCAACTGGCTGACCACGCTCTGGCGGGCCAACATCCGGTTCACCCCGGCTATGCTCTTCGCCATCGGATTCGTCAGCCTCTTCATCAGCGGAGGCCTTACCGGTATCTTCCTGGGCAACTCGGCACTTGATATCCATCTGCATGACACCTATTTCGTAGTGGCGCACTTCCATATTGTGATGGGTGTGGCCTCCTTCTTCGGCATGTTTGCCGGAGTATACCACTGGTTCCCCAAAATGTACGGACGCTACCTCAACAATACGCTGGGCTATATTCATTTCTGGGTGACCATCATCGGCGCCTACCTGATTTTCTGGCCCATGCACTACGAAGGTCTTGCAGGTATGCCCCGCCGTTATTATGACTTCTCCATGTGGGAGTCTTTCAAGATGTTCGGCGGATTGAACCAGTTCATCAGTTTTGTTTCGATGATCGTGTTCGCTGCACAACTGCTGTTCGTATTCAATTACCTGTACAGCATGTTCAAAGGAAGAAAAGTGACTTCGCTCAATCCATGGGGAAGCAATACCCTTGAGTGGACAACGCCGGTGCATCCGGGTCACGGAAACTGGCCCGGTGAGATTCCCGCCGTACACCGCGGCGCATATGATTATGGCAAAGACGGTAGGGAATTCATACCGCAGACGGAGCCCGTGGGCGCCAATGAAAGTGCACACCATTAAGTGAATTGAAATCCGGATGGCGGAACAACCGCCTCCCGGCAGAACATACCGCAGAGAAGGAAAGAGCGGCGGAACAACAGACAGCGATAAAGCATGTCGATCGAAAATAAAAGCACAGCCGCACCAGCCACCCTGGTTCTGGCCAGCAAGGTGAAAGATTACTTTCAGCTGATCAAATTCACCTTAAGTTTCATGGTGGTGTTCAGTACGGTGGTTTGTTTTCTGATCGCCCCGAATGAAGGAAGGTTCACCCTGCCTCGACCAGGGTCAGTTCTTTTACTTTTTGCAGCAGGGATGCTGATTACCGGATCGGCCAATGCCATCAACCAGATTCTGGAGAAGGATACCGACGCCATCATGAAAAGGACGGCGTCGCGTCCCGTTGCCAGCGGAAGGATGTCGGTGGCGGAAGCATGGGTTTTCGCCGCGGTTGCAGGTATAACAGGTTTGCTGATTTTGGCGTATGCGTTCAACACAGCCAGTGCCTGGCTGGGCCTCTTCAGTCTGCTCAGTTATGGGTTCGTGTACACGCCGCTGAAAAAGGTCAACTCAATAGCGGTGCTGGTGGGTGCTGTGCCCGGAGCCTTACCCTGCATGATTGGATGGGTCGCGGCCTTCGGGCAAACAGATATCGAGTGGGCCGGCGCCTGGATCCTGTTCGGCATCCAGTTTCTTTGGCAGTTTCCCCATTTTTGGGCGATTGCCTGGTTGGCCCATACGGATTATACCAAGGCGGGCTTCCGGCTACTGCCCGGAAGCAAGGGACCCACAAAATTCACGGCGCTGCAAACCGTCATTTACAGTGCCCTGATGATACCGTTCGGACTTCTGCCCTACTTTTTCGGTATCGCGGGAGTCGCCAGTGTCTGGGTGTTGCTGCTTTGTAATTTGTGGATGGTTGGGGTGAGTGTCCGTCTGTTCATCAGGATGGATGTGGCAAGTGCCCGGCAGGTGATGTTCAGTTCATATTTCTACCTGATGGTGGTGCTGCTGGCCCTCTTTATGGACCGCACTCCCCGGACGACGGAAATGCGGTCTGCAGATGCCGGAACCCCGATAAAAATATTGATAACAAAACGATGATGGCGCTGGCAACAGAACAACGGAACAGGATTCACCCGCATAAATTCGCATTGTGGGTGGCCATTGCCAGCATGCTCATGATGTTCGCCGGGTTCACAAGTGCGTACATCGTAAAACGGAACCAGGCCAACTGGTTCAGTTTTGAACTGCCTTCCGTTTTCTGGTACAGCACGGCCGTGATGCTGGCCAGCAGTGTCACCATCTGGATGGCGGGAAAAAAATTCAGGGAGCGGGCCATGCCCGACTATCGCCGGTTGGTTACCGTCACGCTGGTGCTGGGTTTGTTCTTTGTGGTGCTGCAGGTAGTTGGTTTTTACCGGTTGTATGCACAGGGGCTTACACTGCAAAAGAATGTGTCCGTTTCCTTCCTGTACATCATCGTGGGAGCGCATGCGCTCCACGTGGTGGGAGGTGTGGTGGCGTTGGCTGTCATGTTTTCGAAAGCGTTCAGTGCCAAGGTCAGGACGTATAACGTGGTTCCGGTTGAAGTGATCAGCACGTACTGGCACTTTATCGATTTGTTATGGATTTATCTGCTCATATTCCTGCTGGCTGTTCGCTGACAGACAAAGGAAATTGAAAAGAGCGGTTTTATTTATTTTTAAAGTTTTAGTAAA
>JBIIDU010000018.1:0-19242 GCA_044238165.1 Ferruginibacter sp.
AGGAAGTGCAGCAAAACTGATACTTTGGTTTTGTTTATTGACAGTAAGCGTTTGTGATACAGCGGTAGCAGCATTATAATTAGCACTGCCCAACTGCGATGCCGTAATTACCGAAGTACCCGCACCTACGATCCGGATATTGTTATTGACAATCGTGGCAACCGCAGTATTCGAACTCGTGTATGTAACCGCCAAGCCGGAACTGGCAGTGGCACCGGGGCTGAAGTCGGCATCACCGAATGTTTTAACCGTGAGCGGTGGGAAGGCGATGGACTGATTTTGTATTATAGGCGTACCGGCTCCCACCAGTGTAGAATCGAGGGGGAAGTAAAGCACGGCTCCGGCACCATTGAGTTCATCGCACCCTACGTCGTATACCGCCGACCTTGTCAGACCCTGAGCATCCTTGCCCCCGAGCATTGAACTATAAGCAGCCGTATTCAGCGCCGCATCCTGCACGATGGAGGAAGGCGGCAATATGCCATTGGTCCGGGCACCGAAACTAACAGCTGCGGCTGAGAAAACCGAGGGAGAGGTATTGCCCAAACCACTGGGAGCAGAAAAAAGGTTACCCTCACCGGAGTAAGTAAGCAGCAGATTGGCAGGATTGGAATACGTAGCCTGACCAAGCGACATATGGATAAGGTTGTTGGAAATCTTCATACCCAGCGGCTGATAAATATTGGCGCCCCCATCGGTATGACCAATAATGATTCCAGGGCCTCCTTCGGCATTCACGATGGTATTGAACGCTACAATACAGCTGTCTGCAGGCCAGTAACCCGAACTGTGCAACGGATCGGTTGTGTCGCTAGATGGGTAGAGGCCGTTATAGAGGCTGATGCCGGACCGCATGGAGCTCAAACTGCCTTTGTTGCCGTTGACACCCTCGATGTAATTATTATAGACTTTGTGCCCCTTATCAATGACCCGGATTCCATAAGCATCGGTAACGGACGGATTGTCTCGCAGGATGAAATTGCCATAGGCTTCACAATAGCGACCATGCCTGAGTGTCAACCCGCCACTGCAATTCCGGATTGTATTGTACCGATAAATGTTATAATTCGTCTTATTCGAAATAATTTCCGGCTCAGTTTGTGTCATATTTTCAAACAGGTTGTACTCGATAACATTATACCCGTTCGTTCTGGAAACGTTGCTGGTGCCGATCCTGATAGACTCTCCCCCATTCTGGGAATAGCTTCTTCCGCGAAAAAAATTAGAATCGATGCGATGATAGGTTGAGATGGACTGCGCCGGATAGACGACATTGACATACCATACCACCATTGTTGCACCGGCATTGGTCTTATTCAGCAAACTGCAATGATCGACCCTGTTGTTGGTACCGTAAATCGATATCCACTTGTTGTTTACATCGGTAGCCAACCCGAGGTATGCACCGGTGGAATCGCTGTTGTAATTGTCGATGGTAACATTGGTCACCCTGCTGTAATAGGCCAGATTGCTGGAAGAATTTCGGAACTGGATGACATCGTTGGCACCTGAATTGCCGTTGGCGAATTTGAAACCCGAAATGAGCAGGCGGTAACCGGAAAATTGCAAATAGGTCGTTCCGTTAAATACAACCCCATTGGGCGTCTGCGCTTTCAATACGATCCATGCGCTGGTGGCGTTGCCGCGGGTGTTGCTGAAGTTGATCTGCCCCCAGTTGTAAGTGCCATTGGCAACCACTACTGTATCGCCGGGATTGGCATCCGTCATTCTTGAAAGCAGTGTGGCCTTATCTGAAACCAGATAGGATAGCCCTTGTGCAAAAACTGGAGTGCAGAACGCTTGAAGCAGCATCCATACAATGCCAAATCCCGGGAATTTGAAGTTTTCTTTCATGAATTGGTTATTTGAATTCATTTAAACTCAGTATGAAATCCACGTAAGCCTTGCTGAGTTCGGCGCTTTTCTCCTTGGTGAATTTGCCATGAAGCCCTCCTTCTACGGTGATGAATTTTGTAGGCACGCCAGACGCTTTCAGCTTCTCATGCAAGGCCACTGATTGTTCGTAAGGAACGGTAGGGTCGGCGTCGCCGTGCACAATCAGCACCGGTGGGCTGTTACGGTTTACATAGCTCATTGGCGATACCGATGCGGCAAAAACCGAATCCTTCGCCTTGTCACCCAGCCAGTTCACGGCCGACTTGCTCTTTATCCGTGGCCCATAGGCCCAGTCCCACACATCGGTGATTCCCCACTTGTCGATGATTGCGGCTACTTTCACTTTCTGCTTGCACGGGCAATTTTTGTCGAAGCGGTTGTCATTGGCAAGCAACCCTCCCATCAGTGCCAGATGTCCGCCTGCGCTTCCACCCATGATCACAATCTTGTTCACATCGATATTGAGCGCTTTAGCGTTATTGATGAGATAGATGAGGGCGCAGCGGGTATCCTGAATGGCAGCAGGTGCCTTGGCCTGCGGCGTCATCCGGTACTCGATATTGGCAACGGCGAAACCGATTTTGAAAAATGGGCTAAATCCGCCCTGTGACTCTTTTACGCCCTTGCTCCATCCGCCTCCATGGATATTGATGATCACAGGAGAAGGCTTACCAGACGCAGGAGGTAAATACAGGTCCATTTTTCCCTCCCAGTCGGCGACCTTGGTATAGACCACATTGAGCTGCGCCGAATAGCCGGCAGGATAAACCACGGGTTTGTAGGCCGTATCGGGCTTTGGAGCGTCCTCTGTACTTTGTGCAAACAAGTTGCACTGCGCAGATACACAAAGAGCAATCAGCAAAAGGTATTTTCTCATAAATAGTATTTATCCCGAGCGTGAATCAATATCCCGGGTTTTGTTCAATCACTAATTGGGTGTTCGTATCAATCTCGTGCTGTGGTATCGGCAGCAGCATCCTTTCGGGTGTTACATTGTTCAGCAACTGCTGTAGCGTAAGGGCAGGCGTCGGATACTGGGCGTAATGGCGGGGAAACTCCCGGGTAAAGTGTGCCTTCATTTCGCTTTCCGCAGTGATGGTGGTCAGTGTGGCATTGAAGCGCAGCAAGTCGAAGAAGCGCTGGTTTTCAAAAGCGAATTCAAGGCGGCGTTCGTCGGACAAAGCCCTTTCGAATGCGGCTACGGAATTAACGGCGGAAGAGAGCGGACCCAAGCCGGCCCTTGAACGTACCTGGTTGATAAGTGCGATACTGGAAGGGGAATAGCCCTGCGCCTCCGCCAGCATCAGCAATACATCGCTGTAGCGCATGATGGGCCAGTCGCTTTCCCCGTCGTTGGTCAGCACCACCTGAGACAGAAACTTCTTCACATACAGGCGGATTGAATTTCCGTTGATGAACCTGTCCATGGAGGTGCTTTTGCGGAGCGGATCGCCATTCGACAGCGTATCGAAATCGTTGGTCGGGAAATTATAGCCTTTGCCCGAACCGTTGATGATTGCGGAGCCGCTGAGTTCGGCGGCAAACTCGTTGCCAAAGCTTGACCCCAGACCAAATCCACCCGCCTTGTAACGGACGGTAAACAGGATCTCGCTGTTCATTTCATTGCTGATGGAAAAAACTCCGGAGTAGGTGGGTTGCAGGCCGAAGCCGCTGTTGTCCTTCACATCGGTGAGCAGGGTGGCCGCCTCCGTCTTCCTGTTCAAGTTAAGGAGCACTTTGGCAAGGAGCGCCTTGGCGGTCCATGACGACACCCTTCCCACATTCACGACCGCAATCTGGTTGAAGCGGGTATTGCTTGTATTGGCGGCGGCATCCCGCAAGTCAGCTTCAATCAACTTGTATACTTCAGCAACCGGAGCACGGTTTATTGTTTTGGTCTCGGCAGCGGAAACAGGCGTATGTACGAGAAAAACCTTGCCGAACAGACGAACCAGATTGAAATAATGATGCGCACGGATCACCATGGCCTCGCCGGCCAACTGGCGACGGACCGAATCGCTGATGGGGATGGTGATCGGGTTGAAGGTATTCGTTCCCGATGCCGGATCATAGGTCACCCCAAGACGTTGCAACACGATATTGGCGTTCCGGACATTGTTGTAGGACGCCAGCCAGTAGAGATATACGGCCTGATGCGTGGGCGCCGGCATGAACATGTCCAGATCGCTGAAATCCCTGTTGACAGAACTGGTGCTGCCGGGAGATCCCATCTTGGTATTGTCGCTCCGCAACTCGGACATCTGCCACTCATATTTCATGGGCTCTTGCAGTCCGTTGTAACAACCGGTAAGCGCTGCCCGAACTTCCGCCTCGTTGGTGTAATAGTTTTCACCGTAGAGATTGGACTGTGGATACTGGTCAATGACCTTCTTGCAGGAGGAACATGCGAAGAGCAGCAGGAAGGTGGCAGTGATAATGTTTTTCATATTGTCGCGTTACTGGTTTTAAAAGGTAAGCCCTGCCCCAATCATATAGGCCTTGTTTACCGGGAAAGCACCGCGCTGGTAACCGTCGACCAGCGGTGTGTTGTAGGGACCGGAATTGCTGTTGGCTTCAGGATTGATTCCCCTGTAGCCTTTCGCAAAATGATAATAGAGATTTTGAGCGGCGAAGTAGAACCGGAGGGAGTTCATCTTCAGCTTTTTCAGTTTGGCCGCCGGAATCGTATAGCCGATGTTCACATCACGCAGGGCAAAGTAAGAGGCATCCTCCACCACGTAATCGGTCAGCATCCAGTTGAAACCATTTGTTCCGTAAGGAGTTTTGCCGTCACCGGGATACATCGGAGAAAGCCAGCGGTTGGCGCTGTAACTCCTGTTGGTTCGGCGGGTTTCTGTATAGTTGCCGTCGCCGTTGATCAGTGATCCGCCCTGAACACCCTGGAAACTGAAGTTGATGTCGATGCCGCTGAATTTGATATTGTTGATGATGCCCCAGGAGAAATCGGGATAAGGATTGCCGATGATGGTACGGTCATCGGTATTGATCACATTGTCGCCGTTCACATCCACCAGCTTCAGACCGCCCGGAACAAACACATTGTTGAACGGACTGCTCAACCCCTTCGCCTTTGCGGCATCTATTTCGGCCTGCGACAACCAAATGCCATCTGTTTTGTAGCCGAAGAACTGAACCAGCGGCCCCCCTACCCTGTTCATGTAAATCTCATTGCGCTCGCCCTGATTGACGATCTGCGCCTCGGCACCCAGCTCCAGCACCTTGTTGCGGTTGCTGAAGATATTTGCGGTAGTCGTCCACTTGAAATTGGAACGGTCGATGTTCACTGTTGCGATTTGCAATTCAAAACCCCGGGTTTCAAGTTTGCCGATATTGTTCCAGGTAAGCGGTACCCCCGAGAAGCCCATGGCAGCCTGCCGCAGCAGTAAGCGGTCGGTTTCCGACTTGAATATGTCGAAAGTGAACATCAGCCTGTTGCGGAACAGGGAGACATCCACACCCGCATTGTACTGGAATGTCCTTTCCCAAGTGATGTCGGGATTGGGGAATATGGTGGTAGAGGGTATCTGCCCGATATTGACCGTACCAGTGTTGAGGTTGAACGGATAGTTAGCTGCGTAGAGCTGGTCGACAAATGCATAATTCACAATACGGTTGTTGCCTACCGCGCCATAACTTCCCCTGAATTTGAGGTTGCTCAGCCATTTGACATTCCTCAGGAACTGCTCCCGGCTGGCAATCCATCCCAAAGACAACGACTGGAAATTGCCCCATTTTCTTCCGGGGGCGAAATAGGAGCTTCCGTCTGCCCGGTAACTGGCAGCAAGCAGATAACGGTCTTTAAAAGAATAAGTCAGCCTCGATAGATACGAGAGCAGTCCGATCTTGTTGATGGTGCTGTAGGTGCTGCTTTTGTCCTGATCAATGAACAGTGCGGTGTTGAGGGTGGTTACCTCATCGCTCGGATAATCGAGCCCCACCACACTTTGCTGCTGGATTATCGTTTTTTGCACGGTGAACGCGCCCAGCAGGTTGAACGTATGGCGCTTATAGCGCTTGTTGTAGGTCAAGGAATTTTCGGAAAGCAGATCGGTATAGGTCTGCCGGGTATACTGCCCCCTGTTCACGTCGCCCGCACGGTTGGAATTCCGTTTGGCAAAATCAAGCCCTTCCGTGAAATAAATGTAGCCGCTGCCCATCGCCTTGAACTCAAGCCCGGGCAGCACATTCCAGGTAAGTGTTCCTGTACTGAGCATGCGGTAGTCGTTGTATTTGAGGGTGCGCGTTTCCATCACCGACTTTGGTGAATTGGTGGCCGTTCCGAAGGCATCCACTTCGTTGGAATTGACCCATAAACTGCCATCCGGCATATACCCACTGTAAACGCGTCCGTTGAAATAGCGGGCCTGTGCATAATCGCCGGCCTGTACATCGGCAAACAAGGGGTTCTGACGCACAAATGCAGCCTGCTCCTGATTGAGGTAGACAGGAATGTAGGAGGGATAGCGCACAAAATCGGTGAAGTTCACCGAAGGCCTCTCCCGCTTGAAATAGGAAGGATTGATGCTGAAGTCGAGCTTCAGCCGTTTGCTGAGTTGCACATAGAATTTACTGAGCAGGTTATACCGCTCATATTCGCTGTGATACATCATGCCCTGGTCTTTCTGATACGAACCCGACAGGTAATAGGTGAATTTGTCGGCGCCGCCCGATACGTTCAGCAGCACATTGGTGACGGCGGCACTACGGATGGCGGTAGACTGCCAGTTGTTGCCCACACCGCCCATCAGCGTTTGCTCGATCACATAAGCCCCGCGCTGTCCGTTATTGGCAATATCGGATTCAGAAAGCGGGGGAATGGTGGGATCCTTCGCAATCAGCGAGGCCTCATAAAAAAGCAGGTTGGTGTACTCCGTTGTGCTCATCACGTCGTAGAGTTTGTAGGCCGAACGTATTCCCGACGAGATTTTGAAGGAAAACACCGGCTTGCCCGATTTGCCTTTTTTTGTAGTGACAATGATGACACCGGAAGCGCCCCTTGAACCGTAGATGGCTGTTGATGCAGCATCCTTCAAAACCTCTATGGATTCGACATCACCCATGTTGGAGAATGAAAGACCGTCGGGCAGCGGGTGGCCGTCTACCACAATCAGCGGATCGGCGCTCGCATTGATGGAACTGATCGCCCGCACCCTGATCCGGGGGTCGGCGCCGGCTTCTGAACTGACGTTCTGCACCGATACGCCGGCAATCTTGCCCTGGAGTGCCTGATCGAGCCGGGTGACCGGCGATTCGTCAAAATATTCGCTGCTGTACTTGGTCACTGCGCCCGTCACATTCGATTTCTTTTGTGTTCCGTAACCGATCACCACCACTTCCTCACTCGACTGCACAGCGGTGGACATCACTACGTCTAAAACTTTCTTGCCTGCTGCAGGCACTGTTTGCTGTGCGTAGCCCACATACGAAAAAACAAGAGTCGCGTTGAAGGACGATACCGGTATCGTATAAGTTCCGTCTTCCTTTGTGGTCACACCCGACTTCTTGCCCGATACCATGATGTTCACCCCCTGCATGGGTTTTCCGGTGGCCTCATCGGTAATCTTTCCCGTAATTTCCTTTTTCTGGGAAAATCCCATGAGCACCGGCAACAGCAGTGAACAGGTCATCAAAAATGTTTTCAAGTATTTCATCACCATTACTTTTAGCGTTCCGTAATTAATAAATGTATCTGCCACTATTTCAGCACCAGTATCCGGGTCGACAGGTCAAGCCCGCTGCCGCGCAGTACAAGCACATAAGCCCCCTGTGCAAGTGAAGGCACCTGCAATGTGGAGGATATGAATCCTGCAGGCACAAACAGATTTTTTCGCAACACCTGCCGTCCCTGCATGTCCAGCACAAGCACATCGCCAAGAGCGGCGGTAGCCGAATATACATTCAGCACAATCGTATTGGGATTGCTCATATAGGCATTGAAGTACTGCCCGCTGTTTCCACCCGGAGGGAAAATGGTGAGCCTTCCGCTTACATAAATGAATGCATAATTGCCCGACGATGCTCCCTCAGGAGTAATGACATAATAACCCAACGGAGACCCTGTCTGCGCAGTGGTGGATACCACAGGAGCTGAGGTTAATGACGATTCGGTATCCCCGTTGACAAATCCGGTGTAGATCAGACGGAATAATGGATTGGGCTGGCCCTGATTTTTCACCGTATCCGCCACCTTGACGGTTAGCGCAGCCTTGTTTACTGTAAATGTACGTGTTACATCGGTGGCAGGGAAATATCCCGTGCTTCCGGCCTGCGACGCGGTAATATCGGCCGTACCGGCACCGGTGATACGGATATTGCTTCCCACAATCGTGGCAACGGCAGGGTTGCTGCTGACATAGGTGATGGGTATGGTGGTATTCGTGCTGGTGGCACCGATTACGAAATCAGCATTGCCGTAGGTCTTTACCGGAAGTGGATTGAATGTGATCACCTGATTTTGCCTGGGCACGATGGTAAGGGTACCGGCTGCATAAGTGATCGTATAGTTCAACGCGGCAGCACCGCTGGCCGTTATGGGATAGGTACCCGCAGGTGATGAAACCAGCGCGGTGGTGCTGAGCACAGGTTGTGTGGTCAATACAGCAGAAGTTTCACCCAGTACGAATCCGCTGTAGGAGGCAGTGAGCGGAGGATTGTTATCGCCCTGTGACTTGGTCTTGTTGTCGGCGCGGATGGTCAGCGAGGCTTTGTTGACCAGCAGCGGCTGGGTGACGCTTGCCGCGGGATAGGTGCCGTCGCTTGCCTGAGACGCCGTGATGTTGCAGGTACCTGCCGCTACAATATGGATACTTCCGCCAACGATGGTGGCCACCGCTGTGTTGCTGCTGGAGTAAACGATGGGCTGTGTTGTGTTCAGGCTCGAGGCTCCCCCATTGAAATCGGCGTTGCCGTAAGTTTTTGCGGGTATCGGGTTGAACACGAATGCTACCACTGCGGGAGACGATCCCACACTGAAAGGACCGTAGGTTGTGATGGTCTTGGTAACCGTATTGGCCGTGTTGTCGCCAGTTCCTGAAGGCGCTGACCAGGCGGAACCACTGTTTTCAATGAGTCCGATATCCGAACTGGCGGAAGTGCTGAATGTGGCCCCTTCCAGGGCATCGGGCCACCGGAGCTGCAAGGTGCTGCTGCCTGTTCCGCTGAGTCGTTTGATGTTCCACACAGCATTTACAACAGACTGTCGCGCTCCGGCGGTCAATGGAGTGCCGGTGATTGTTCCATTGGTGGTGATGCCTTCAAATACTGAAGCGGCAAGGCTGGTGGCTCCCGAAGGTGCATAGGTAAGTGGCAGATAATTGCCGGGGGTGCCGATAGGGATGTTTACCGAAGCGGTGACGCTGTCCACCCGAACCAGACTTTGCGATCCGGTAACGGCATCATAACCGGTTACGATATAATTGTTTGTTCCGGTGTTGCCGTTGATGACGGCTCGGGGATAAATCCGCACCGTATCCAGCGGCCGCAGCGTCATTTTGCTGTTGATGGTGAGCCGGCTCAATATGTTGGGCCAAAGGTTCACCGTCACTGGTGCGTTGATTTCAACGAAGCCTGAACGGATATAGTTCAGGTTGTAACCGCTGGAAATACCGAATGGCCTTGTGGTGGCACCGTCAATGATATAGTTGATCCCCGACTCGAATGATTTGAATCCGGTGACCACAACGCTGCCCGTCAGGGTATCCATGCCGTTGGGGTTGGCCGTCTGCAGGGTGGCGGTATCACTTACAAAATTGAAAACAACCCCCGTGGCCGAACTCAGTGCGGGTTTGGACAAAACAATGATGGCGTTGGAACTGGATGAGGAAATAGCGTGAGTAGGCGCATTGATACCGGAACCGATCACCCGGAGTCCGTTTATACTGCCGATGGTTCCCACCACATTCGTGATGCGGTTGGACCCGGCAGTCAGGTCTCCGGTGAGAGAAGCGGCTGATTCATCGGTTTTGGCCGTGAATGTTCCGGTTCCCGAGATTTTTCCTGCGGTCCCAAAATCCACTTTGCCATAGATGGAACAGCTATTGTTCACATTCAGGGTCTTATTGAGCCGCACATTGCTGTTGTTGCCCACAAGGAATGAGGAAACGCTGATGCTGCCTGATCCCGAAATTTCTTGGGGAACATGCCCGGCCATCACAAGGGTGTTGGTTCCCGATGTCGCGGATGGCGACGAAAGGCTGCCGTTCACCAAAAGGTTGCCCAATACAGGGGTGCTTCCGCTTGTATGCGTGATCATAGCCGCGCCGGCATCAATGGTCAGCGTATCTATTTTGAAGAAAGGTCCGTCCGATGTGAATGTGGCACCATTTTGCACAAAAACATTCCCGAAGGATTTGAGGTTGGAATAATTCCCCGGGTTGCCGGCATTGCTCGAACGCAGGTAAAAATTACTTCCGGTTTCCATGTTGCACGACTGGAAGGTGGAGGTTCCGCCGAAGGGACTGCGGTTTCCGCTCACCACCAGATTCGATCCCCGACGAAAGACCACCCCGTCCTGAACACCCTGGGAGCTGCTGCCAAAGGGATAATTGGATGCGGTGATATCGGGTGTTGCTCCGGCGGTAAAAGTGGCTCCGGCCAAAAATTCAAGACCATTGGTCACCTGCGAAGTGATCCTGTGCAGACCGGTATTGCCAAGGGTGATGCTTCCCCCCACCCTTCCGGTTACGTTGGCGGAAAGGGCTATGTACACATTGCCGTCGGTAGCAGGACTGTTCAGCGTAAGCTTCGAACCCTGAGTCACCACGAAATCGGGAGCAGAAGTTCCGTCACCGGCAATGGTGAGTGTACCGGTTCCGGGAGTGGACGGCGCCACAGGAGTGGAACGCTGGAAGAATACATCCGCATTGTTCTGCACAATCAGCTGTCCGATGGTGTTGGATGACATCGTCATGGTGACGGGACCGGTAGCGGGTGTGCTGCCGCCGATATTGCTGCCATCAATGATCAGGATATCATCGGGCAGGGCACCGGTGACGGAGCGTGAAGTACCGCTGCCGTTCAGTTGGCTGTTCCAGTTGCTTGCTGAAGAAAAATTGCCGGATGCCCCTCCTTTCCAATAATAGGTATTGGCAGCAAGCGGAACAGCGCCCTCCGCAATGGTGAGGTCGGAGAAACGCAGAATCTCATCGCGCAGATCGGCCGGGCTGGTGATGCTGCGGTAGATGCCCCATTTTGGACGAATGAAACTGTTGCTGGGCCGCTCGGTGAGTATGTTGTTGTTGTTGTAGGAAAATAATACCGTACCATCGCTGACTTTCCGGATGATGATGGAAAAAGTACCTGCCGTTCCGGCTTTGATGATTTCTGTCGCTTCCACCCAGATGCCTTCTATGACCGACAAGGGAACAATCGCAAGTTTTGAAGTACCGGAATTGGAATCAAGCACATGGATCAGCTCAAGATTGTTGGGCGTACCCTTTCTTGCGGTGAGGGTGAATATGGGCGACCCCTCATCGCCGGCGACAGCCTTCACCTGATGGAAATGGGTGAATGAAGAAGAGGGCTGAAAACCCTGTGGCACCCGAAACCGCCACTTATAGGTGACCGTTTCGCCGGTGGTGGTCTTTAGGTTGGCAGGAGAGGAAGGTGTGGTGGTGACTTCGATGCGCTGCCGGTCGAAATAAAGACAGCGGTCATTGTCCTGATTTAGGTGGGAATAGAATTCAAAGACATACTTTCCCTGTTCAGCGTCCCATACTTCCGCAACATGACGGCCAAAGGAGCCATGCACGCATTCGGGATTCTCCACCGCGCTGTTTCCGGGATCGAAAGCCCCGTTGATGAGTTCGTAGGTATTACCGGGGCCGTCGGCGTTTAGCAAAACGGCCTGGCAGAGCGCTGAAGGGGCTATGAAATATTGCAGCGCAACAAAGGCTGCAGCAATCAGAAATGAACCCGATATTTTCATTGATATTGATTTATTTTCTCTTTGTATTTTCAATAGGGCGAGCAGCAGCTATCCCTTCAACCATCCGCCCTTTTCGGCTAGGTTTTCATGTACGAATAATGCTCAAGCCCGTTCGACCGGTATCCGGGAATCAGATGAAATCCTCCCGCATCGGGCTGAAGATATCGACCAGCATTCCAGCTTCCAGACACACGACACCGTGGACAGCGTTTGGCGGCACAAAGAAGACATCATCAGCCTTCAGTACTTTTTTCTCACCGGAAATCTCCACTTCAAATGCACCACTGTGCACATGGCTGATCTGCGTATGGAAGTGATGATGCAGGGTACCCACGGCACCTTTTTCAAAATCAACCTTCACAACCATCAGGTTCTCATCATAGGCCATGACCTTGCGCCGGATACCCATACCGAGATCTTCCCATTGCACGTTTTTGTCTTCAATGAATACTTTGATTGTTTCGTTTGTCAGCATAGATCTATTTTTTAAGTGATTGATTGCTAAAATCGAGTACTGCTCCCCCGTACACGACCGTATAAGGACCCGTCCATTCCACCGATTGTTGGCCTGCGGTGATATGATGCCGGGAAGCGGCATTGAAATCCTTCCTGGACTGAGCAAAGAGCAACTGCTTTCCTTTTACATTTATTTCAGCCACCAGATAGTCGCTGTCTTTGTGCAGCAACCGCACCGACTTCACTCCGGGATAAGCATTGTGGGAAAACTCATTCACTGGGTCGTGATGGCCGTGGAGTTCCAACACACTCAGGAAACACTGGTTGCTGCCTTTTTTACGAACGACTACGGCAGGTTCATGCCGGAGATTGAAGGCCGAATCGCCTGCGCCGGATTCCGTAAAAAGAATCTGCGCAGCATCCGTGATCAGGGTTGAAAGTGAATAATATACATTGCCGTTCAGGAAAGTGACCTGCGCAGTGGTGTTGTCCACATCCGCAACAGCCCTCTTCCAAAGGTATTGGTAACCGTTCGATTTCCCCAACGTTGAAGCCACGCTATTGAAGGCATGGTAAGGAAACGAGGCGTTGATGAACTGGCCGCTGTAGTGGAACGGAAGGTCATACGTATGATCCGTTGGAGATTCGGCCAGTAAAAGATCTATGATCATTTTTTCACCGCCGGGAAGCCGAAGCAGATATTCGGTGCGCTCCATCTTCACCCCGGCGATGGCGTTGTCGTCGCGGGCAGCCACCACCTGCAGGTCGGGATTACGTGTATCGGAAAACAATTTTTCGGAATGATACCGTTCACCAAGTGCCGGATTGCCTCCGAAGTGGCTTTGCTCATCGGCCACGAGCGTATTGTGGGCGATGGTCTGGGCCGCATAAGCCGTATTTTCAGGAAGATAGCGGCCGCCGAATTTCTGCTCGACGCCGATGAAGCGGACCGCACCGTAATCGGTAAGGACCTCATTACCCTTGTCAAAGAAATTGATATTCAGCTTGTCGAAATGTCCGTGCGAAAGTCCCTGCGCGGTGTATTTGAAAACAAGACTGCTGAGCATTTCTCCGCTGCCGGAGCGGAGGATGCTGACTCCACCCTGGTCACCTTTTGCGCCATCTGTGCTTTCAATTGTCTTATAGGGATAATGTGCGGGCAACTGCTTTGCGGATGCCATGGCTTTGGCAATGGACAAACCACCGCGGTGCAGCAGCACCCGGTTTTGCTTTTTGACTACGAAGAGCAATCCGCTGTCGGGGGGATATGCGCTCCAGGCGATATCGATCGCTGTCACCAGCTCATTGGTGGTGTAGTCTTTGTTCTTCAGTGCATCATTCAGAGGGAAAAACACCCCGTCGGTATTGGTTTGCTGCAAACAGGTGTTCAGTGCCTTTTGCAAAATCCGGTTCCGGCGTTCGAAAATCTGCATCCCGGGCCTTGCGTTGCGCAGGGCATTGGCAAAAAGCATATAGGGCAGGATGGCATAACGCACGTAATAGGGCCCCTCAGTGTAGTATCCGTCCGGGGAGAACAAATTGTCCATCTGCGCGAGAAATCCGCTCTTCCCGTCTTTGGCCGACCCATACAGGGCCATGTCCACATACGCGGCATTGTTTGTTGCAAGACCGACAATACCGACACCGGCGCAGGCCCAGACGCTATGGTTGTGGATGAGGTCGAACCAACCCTTCAGGTCTTTCGTCAGGTAATCGACTTCGGGCTTGAATGCACCTTCTTCGATGACCTTGCGGTCAGCGGCGCTAAGTGTGTTGTAGACAAGGTCGTAGGCAATACCCGCATACACGAGCCAGTTGGCATCATTGAGCGCCTGCCAGAAGAGCCTTCCGGGATAGGGTGAAGTGGCTTGGGGATGGTTGCGCAGGACCGGATTGAGCGCAGCATATTTCAGCAGCAGTTGCTTCACCAGCATGGCGTAGGCAGGTTTGCCGGTGATGTTGTAAAGAATACCGCTGTTGAACATGAGGATGTAGTTGCTCTTATGCTTGTCGTGTGTATAGCCGCCGGCAGGATCCTTCGGAAAAGGAACATCCACCTCCTTACCGAGCACTGAATCAACCTGGCTCTTGAGATCGGCATAGGAAGCGGCCAGCAAGGGATACCGGGCTACTCCTGCTTTCAGCGCTGCGATATCTTCGGCATTTGCAAACACTACCGGGTGCGGCTGGGCATGGCCGTACAAAGCGGAAACGGTAAACAGAAAGATGAAGACCCGGCGCAATCTGATTGTTTTTTACGGAAGCCCTGAAAGGTCACCTGTCAGCACACTCGCTTATTGATAAGTTCCGGTGCAGATAAGTTCACATCACATGGCAGTCCGTAAACAATAATAGCAGGTATTCACCGACAAGGAATTGAATAACAGATACATAATCTTCAATAATTCGGTCTTTTTTGTCTGTAAAACCAATTAAACGGATTGCATTTTGAATCAATTCTAAAGAATGTTTACCGGAAACGTTTCCGGTATCGCTTCCGGTTTTCTCAAAAAAAATTCCTTTAGTTTTACCACAAACAATGCTGCATGCAAAAGAAACCGGCAACCATCAAAGACATTGCCAGGCGGCTCAACATCTCCATCTCTTCGGTATCGCGCGGGCTGCGCAATGCCGCCGATGTGAATGCGGAAACGAAAAAAGCCATCATGTCGGTGGCCGAAGAACTCAACTATCAGCCCAATCGGCTGGCCCTGAGCCTGCGCCAGCGGCAAACCCATACCATCGGAGTCATAGTGCCAAACCTCGACTACGTGCTGGCCACGATGGTCAAAGGTATAGACGAAGTGGCGCTGGAAGCGGGTTATACGGTCATGGTGTGCCAGAGCAATGAATCATACGGAAGGGAAATCCTGAACACCCAACGGCTGCTCGACAGTCTTGTAGATGGTTTCATCGTTTCCGTGTCGAGCGAGTCAAAATCATTTGAACACCTAAAAAAAATCCAGGAAAGAAATATCCCGATGGTGGTTTTCGACCGCATCACGCCCGATCTGGAAGCCCCCAGCGTGCGGCTCGACAATGTGGAAGGCGGATTCATCGCCACCGAGCATCTCATTGAACAGGGGTATAAACGGATTGCCATTCTGGCCGGTCCTGAAAATCTGGGTGTGAGCAACAGCCGGATGGAGGGATACCTCAACGCGCTGAAAAAATACAAGATCAGGAAGAGCGATGAGCTCATCATCCATTGCGATTTCAACCAGGACTATGCCTACTTCGCTACGATGGAACTGCTTTCCATGAAAAAAAAACCCGACGCCATCTTCGCCATCAGCGACAGGATGGCCATCGGCGCCATGCTGGCCATTAAGAAAAAAGGATTATCCATGCCCAACGACATCGGGCTGGTTGGCTTCAACAACGAGCCGGTGGTCAGCCTGGTCACACCCGACATATCGAGCGTAGAGCAACCTTCTTTTGAGATAGGCAAAGCCGCCGCAAAACTCTTCATTGAAACCATGCACAACAATGAAGACATGAATCATGTGGAGAAGGTGCTGCGGCCCAAACTCATAATAAGGACTTCTTCGATGCGCAAGCCTCCTGCAGGAAACAAATACTGAAGACCGGCACACAGCACCTGAAAGATTTTTCCAGATATTTTTTGTAAAAGGAAACCTCCCGGACAGTTCATGCCGGAATTCATAAGGACAGGAACAGCCCGATGCTCTTCATTGGACCCTGATCAGGTATTAATTTGGAGGGGCCAGGGGGGGCCTATCCACATAATCTCTCTAATTTCAGGATGTTGGAATCTATTTTTTTAAATCTTTGAAATCGCTATTGGTAACAACCAGACACAAGAGCGGACTCGTACCCCAGACAGGGGAATAGGATGCATCTTCTTCCCCTCCTTTGGAGGGGTCAGGGGAGGCTTATCCACATAATGTGAAGGCGACTTTTCTTTTAGCCCATCTCTCTAACTTCAAAAAGTTAGCACCTGTTTTCTATTTCTTAAAATCTTGGCAATCGGCATAAAGGAGGAGATTCACTTCAGCGCACGTATGATGGCGGAAAACTCTGCCGGATCCAGCGAGGCTCCGCCCACAAGACCGCCGTCCACATCGGGCCGGCTGAACAACTCCTGCGCATTGGATGCCTTCACGCTTCCACCATAGAGAACAGACAGCGTATCGGCCAGCGTATCGCCGTAGTGTCTTGCAAATACCTTGCGTATGGAAGCGTGCATTTCCTGTGCCTGGTCGCTGCTGGCCGTCTTACCCGTACCAATGGCCCAGATGGGTTCATAGGCAATCACAAATCCTTTCAATTGATCGGCCGAAAGATGAAACAGGCTTTCGCGGACCTGGGTTTCCACATGACCGGTTTGATTACCCGCCTCACGCACGGAGTCGGGTTCACCACAACAGAAAACCGGACGGATACCATGCGCCAGCGCCCGGTCAACCTTCTCCGCCAACTGGCCATTGCTCTCCGAAAAATATTCACGCCGCTCGCTGTGGCCGATCAGCACATGCCCGATTCCCATGCTGGAAAGCATGGCAGCGCTTACTTCTCCTGTGTATGCGCCTTTCTCCTTCTGGTAACAATTCTGCGCAGCCACGTGAAATCCATCTCGTCCCTGAAGCTTGTCGCCCACCAAAGAGAGATAGGGAAAAGGAACGGCCAATAGCACTTCCCTTCCGGCGGACATGGATGCCGGTGCCAGGGTAAGCAATGAATCGGTAAGAGCGATGGCCTCGGTGCGGGTGAGGTTCATCTTCCAGTTGGCGGCTGCAATCTGTTTGCGCATGAATATTCGTTTTTATTGGTGATAAATTCGTTTGAGTGTTTCTTCCTCGGCTCCTGTCAATTCATGCCGTTTCAATGCCTTCCAGGCCCTGATGTCTTTCATTGCCTGATGCCAACCGTACCGCTCATTGCCCCAGCTGAAATCAGCCACAAGTTTCGGAGGCTTGACATCGCCGAACACATGGCAGCAAACCCCCACCACGGTACCGGTATTGAAAGCGGTGTTGATGGCGGAGCGGCTATAGTCGCCCATCAGCAGCCCGCACTTCAAACCCCGCGGAATGTAATCCATTGCGGACTTATCCCATACCCGCACAGGGCTCACCGTATTCTTCATGTTCGAGTTGGTGGTACCTGCGCCCAGGTTGCACCATTCACCGACCACGCTGTCACCCAGATAACCATCGTGCGCCTTGTTGCTGTAACCCATCATCACACTGTTCTTGATTTCACCGCCGGCGATGCAATAAGGTCCGATGGTGGCAGCCCCGTAAACCCGAGTACCCATTTTGAGCACCGCGCTTTCACACAGGGCGAATGGTCCGCGTATCAGGCAGCCTTCCATGACTTCGGCATTACGGCCGATATAAATGGGACCCTGTTCCGCATTCAGAATACTGTGGCGGACTTTCGCGCCCTCTTCAATAAAAATATTTCCGGGAGAAATGCAGCTGTTTGATTCATGCGGCACTTCACTTTTTCTTCCTTCTGTAAGCAATGCGAAATCGGCCGACAAGGCAGCCTGGTTATGCGTGAAGATATCGATGGGCGTTTCCAGTTTGAGGTGATTGCCGTTCCAGTCGCCGCGCAACAAGGCAAGCGCATTGTTCCTGTCGGGAATGATCCAGGCCGGAAGCACCGGAACGCCCCCCGCTTCCTGCTGCAACGCCGGCAACAAGTGCTGCCATTTTTCGCGGATGGTCATTATGCCCACGCGGATATCTTCCACAGGACGGGTGGCTGAAAAAGGATACAGGCTGTCCACCTGTGCGGGCTGGGTGAAAATGGGCTGCATATACGGAAATTGCGTATGGCCTGAATAAAAAAATCCCTTTCAGGCAGAAAGGGAGGATGCGTTTATGGAAAAATACAAAGCGATCAGGCTTTCTTCTCGTATCTTTTCTTGAACTTGTCGATCCGGCCCGCAGTATCAACCAGCACATTCTTACCGGTATAGAACGGATGCGAGGTGTTGGAAATCTCGAGCTTGATTACCGGATATTCGTTTCCGTCTTCCCACTTGACGGTTTCCTTACTGTCAGCTGTGGAACGGCACAGGAATTGGTACCCGTTGCTCATGTCCTTAAAAACAACGAAGCGGTAATTTTTGGGATGCAGGTCTTTTTTCATAACTAATGGTTTACATGGATTTTGCCATGTTTATTGTTGGGGTGCAAATGTAGGGAAAACGGCTGAAGCTACAAAAGGAAATTAGCCGGGGGGGGTAGCCCGACCCGGGCAGGATATCAGGGCTAAAGCCCAACGAACTTTTGGGTTTTGAGATACCCCCGCCCTAAAGGGCGGAGTTAACATCGTATTTCTACCGGCACAAACTAATATCAGTTCTTCATATTCACGACTTGCAGGGCAATGCCCAGGTTCCAGCCCCGCGAAGCCTGTATAACCGCCTGTAAATCATCGATCTTCTTTCCGGTAACCCGGATGATGTCGTCCATGATGGCCGCCTGCACCTTGAAGCCGCTGTCCTTGATCAGCTTGACAATCTTTTTGGCGTCCTCCTGCTTGATACCGTTACGCACCGGCACCTCCTTTTTGGTGACCTTCCCGCTCACATAGGCTTCTTTGCCCAGGTCGTACACTTCGGCGGCCAGTCCCTGCTTCATGCTGCGGCTGATAAGCACATCGGTTATCTGATCGATCTTCATCTCGCTGTCCGACTCGAGGTTCAGCATGAAATCTTTCTTGTTGAGCTCAATCACCACATGGCATCCCTTGAAATCGAACCGGTTGGTGATTTCCTTCTTTACGATATTGACCGCATTGTCGAGGGTCTGCAGGTCCACTTTGCTGCTGAAATCAAAAGAAGGCATAGGCGCTTATTGGGTTGTAATGGATGAACCGATGAGTTAAAGGTATAAAAAAATGAATATGCCGGTGATCCAGAAAATTATTTTTTCCGGAAAAAAATACGGACAGGCACACCCGTAAAC